>PAWK01000013.1 GCA_002714195.1 Gammaproteobacteria bacterium
ATATGATGCGCTAACCCTTGAGTATCCAAGTTATGATTTGATCGGAATCTTTCGATTTTCGGAACCGTGGTTTAATTTACAAACACTTGCTATTACTCCTTGGCAAGAAAATGTCCGACTTTGGTCTGAGCCAGCAGATGGCAATTTTCGTGGGGTTACAACGTTCTATAGTGTCCAACGATTTTTTCGCTCAATGCATCGGAACCTTATGATGCCGGAAAGGACTGGAGTGCCTATTGTCACTTTTATGGCCTTCCCATTGTTTATCTCGTTGGTGGCTGGATTCATAGTCTATAAAAAGTTTTGGCTGGGTTTTTTTAAGCGACCTCGATTTGAAAAACGAGTTCGAGTTTGGTCCGGAGATCTACACAGGTTGGTCGGACTTTGGACGAGTTGGTTTATTGTATTGGTTGCCCTTTCCAGCATCTGGTATTTTGTCGAAGAGATGGGCGGTAGCTCCCCGGGTTTTCCGGGACCCGAGCGTAGAATGCTGGATAGAGATTCTGCTCTGCCTTTTGGATTTTCCGGTGATGATCTCGAGCTTGCCGTTGGGAATGCTTTAGATGAATTGCCTGGTCTTGAGGTGAGACGAATTCTGCTTCCAAGGGCACCCAATTCACCCTTAATCATTCAAGGCGACCTGTCTGCGACTCTCGTGAGACCGAGAGCAAACGGAGTATATATTGATCCCTCTAACCTTAGCGTAATTGGAAGTTATGTGGGAGAGGAGCTGAACGTTCACACAAGGATTTCAGAGGCTGCGGATCCACTGCATTTCGGATATTTTGGCGGCTTAGCAACAAAAATACTCTGGTTTTTACTTGGTCTGTCAATGTCAGCTATGACTCTCACCGGCGTAGTTATTTACTCAAAAAGATTGCGCAACGAGATAATGGTTTCCAGATCCGATAATAGCAGGGTAGCGTTGCGCGAGGTTCGAAAAAGCTGAGCTGGCTCGCTGTTTAAAATAGACAATATTGCAAAACGGTCTTGACTTCTCAAATGAGAATGATTATCATTACTAACAGTGCTAGCGAGTCTTTCCAGTCACCCAGACTGAAAGATATAGGTTAGCCAAAAACACTACCGATTTGCGATCTCCTATGATCACGTGAGTTTGGAATAATGTGTTTTCTCCCGCGGGGTGGTTACCTGGTCGTTGGTAGCTGCCCCGCACCCTTATGTTAATTTCGGTGAGCGGCCCTAGATATTTCCATCTAACCTAAAATTCCTTATTATTAAAACTAGTTACCACTGATTGATTTTTATGGAGTTCAATAAATGATTAAGAATAAAAAGTTACTGGCACCAGCTGCCTATTTGTTTGTGGCTGGATATTTTACAACAGCAGTTGCGCAAGAGTTTTCCACTGGCGGCCCGCTAGGTGCGACTAACCAGGCAGGTAATTTTGTTGCGATGAGCGACAATGTGACTGTCTACGGCAGCTTTGTGTTCACGGAGAGTTGTACATTTGACCCGGAAAGAAACTTAATTCTCGCAATGAACAGAGGAAATGCTGAGGGCTCCGATGACGGATTTGTCTCACTCATTAATCCNGATGGAAGCGTGCANACCTCAAAATGGATCGGAGCCACTAGAGACGGCTTAGAGCTGCGCGACCCCATAGGTAGCGCAATTTCGAATGGCGTTTTGTATACNGCAGACAATGGTTCGCGACANCTCAGATCGTTTGATTTGCTGACAGGTGCGCCCATGGAAGCGGTAGCGATTCCAGGAGAAGGATTCATAAATGGTGTAGCGGCGACTGCTGATGGCACTGCTTATCTTACGGATACACAGGAAGGTAGAATATATGAAATTTCTGCGTCAGGGGATGTATCCGTATTTGCTGAAGGCGCACCTTTAAATAGCCCCAATGGCTTAGCGATGGACAATGACGGAAATATAGTTGCTGTTAATATTGGTGACTCTGCGGTTATTACCTATAGTCCAAGTGGTGANGTTGTCGAACAAGAAGCTGCNATCGAAGGTGGTAATGATGGAATNGTTGTTACACGNANTGGCACAAAGTATGTNAGTAGTGTGCGTTTTGGCAGCGTGTCAAGGATTGATAATNGCGGCAATGCTCAAATAATTGCACGNGGAATTCCGAGNGCGGCGTCTATGTGCTACGACTCAACGCAAAACCAACTAGTGATTCCAATGAATCCAAACAATAGCTTGGCATTCATTCGGCTGTAAAAAGTAGAGCATCAAGCAAAGAAATTCAGGAGTTACTCATTGAGTTTCTTTGCTTGCTCATTCAAGGGATTAGAACTATTTGCTATTGGTTCTGTTAATCTACGCAACTGCAGTGACTGGAGACGTTAGTCTCGCTATAATCCCTGTTGATGGAGTTTTTTGATATGCGCCCGTAGCTCAGCTGGATAGAGTAACTGGCTTCGAACCAGTTGGTCGGGAGTTCGAATCTCTCCGGGCGTGCCATCTTCATCTACCCACGCAGAAGACTTCAAAATATTAAGAGTCCATAGATAGAGTGGAATTAGTGATTGCGCAATTGGCTACCTTTTACTTCTATATAGATTCGAGTTCCCATCTATTTTCGTATCGATCGATGCAAGCAAATTATGAAAAAAGAAAGAGCAATAGGAAGAGTGGCGATTTCTCTCAGTGTTAGCCCTTCCGAATTTATACCTCGCTTATTCTTGGCTTTTGTCGTCGGTTATTTTTTCTCAATGGAAATATCTGCTTCATTTGGACTATTGCTTTCTATNGTTTTAGAGCGAAGTGAGGCTGCTGTTCTAAGTGCTATGATCTCTTTCCTTGTATACATGTTGGTCATAATATGTGTAACCGCAGGTCAAAATTTAGTTAGANTATGGATCGNACTTCCTAGCTTCACCATCTTCTGTTACCTCGTAAATACAAGAATTATTTTTTAAAGGAGNTAAATGTTTTCTTCTATTCGCGATTCGTTAACTTGGCTGCATACTTGGGGAGGGGTTTTTTTAGGATCAGTGTTATTCGCTGTATTTTGGATGGGAACGTTGAGTGTTTTNGATCGAGAAATTGACCGATGGATGAACCCCGAGTCTCGACTTGAGATATTAAACGAAAATTTCTCTTTAGATTATGTTCTAAAGGAGTTCCTGCCTCCCGAGGTTAGTCGTTGGGAAATAGTTTATCCATCCGAAAGAGACAAAGTGCTTAGACTCTTTTATTTNGGCAGCAGTGGTTATGAGAGAGTTGACATCAATCCCGATAATTATGAAAGGTTGTCTTACACGGAAACTGCTGCAGGAACAGGATTCATATATCCATTTCACTATCAATTAATGTTTCCTACAGTTTTAGGCTTGTGGGTTGTGGCTTTTGCGTCTATGGTCATGCTCGTCTTATTAGTGTCTGGTATTATCATACACCGAAAGATACTAAGCGATTTTTTTACGTTTAGACCGAGGAAAAAACTAACGCGTAGTAGTTTAGATTTGCATAACATTACTGGTGTNATGGGACTGCCTTTTCATTTCGCTATTACGATTTCGGGAATAATCCTTTTTCAAAATTATTATGCTGCGCCGGCCATTGATAGAGTCTATGGAGGAAACTCATTTTCGTATCCCCCCCCGGTAGCTTATAGCAGAGAAATAGCTGGTGCCTCTGAGTGGTTGCGTGCGCCGATTGGAGTTACTCCGCAGTCACGCGCGTCGCTAGATCGCATGCTGGAAGAAACAATAGGTCGTTGGAACGGATTCCCGTTTAGGGTCAGAGCCTATAACTTTGATGACCTTAACGGAACTGTAGAGTTTCGTCGAAATCGCGAAGACTCAGTACCTCTAACTTTTGACTGGATAAGCTTTGATGCCGTAACCGGTGATCTTCTGAAGGATTTCAGTCCAAAACCCCTTGCTCAAAGTTGGCGGTGGATTAGTGGTTTTCACTTCATTCAATTTGAGCATTGGGTTGCGCGGTGGTTATTTTTTATACTTGGTTTAACTGGGTGCATACTTATAGCTACGGGATTTATAGTCTGGTTTGAAACTCGAAAAAAAAGGCATAGTAAAATTGGATTAACAAGTGTTCGCATTGTAGAAAGCCTAACAATAGCTTCTGTAACCGGCCTTATTGCCGCTACCTTCTCTTTTTTTTTAGGCAATCGTTTGCTGCCAGCCAATGCCTCTTGGATCAATGATAGTAGGGTTTCAACAGAAATAGGAGTTTTTTACTTCGTTTGGTTTTTGACTTTAGTGCATGCGATTGCGCGCTCAAAAAGCAACATATTGGGTTGGGCTGAACAGTGCTTTCTCATTGCAATGCTTAGTTTTGCGGCTGTGTTGTCTAACGCTCTGTCTACCGGAGACAATGNATTAAGTTCTATGATGACTGGCCATTATGCTGTGGCCGGCATGGATACTCTTCTATTAATTAGCTCGTTAATAGGTTTTGGGGTAGGTNTGCGATTATTACGCCAAAATTCTAGAGTTGTCTCTTTCGAGGATAGGATTAAAACTTCGCAAAATCATCAGCTAAATTCTCGGGCNGGCTAAAATGTTAACTTTGCTGTCTTTTTTNCTAGCTTCCAATGGCTTTTTATTAATTGCCCTAACACAGAAGCAACCTCGAAAACTTATTTTCGGCGGGAAAGAAACTCAAAGGGTTCAAAGGATTAGATATCGACTGTTCGGAGGCTCACTAATCCTATCTTCATTCCTCGTCATGCTTACAGCCGAAGGGGTGAGTTTTGGTGTTATTGTTTGGGGGGGGCTGATCAGCGTTTCTGGTCTCTTTGTATGNCTCTTTATTACGTTAATTGGAGCCATTATTCGGGTTGTAATACGAGAATAAATAGAATCGATTGTATCCAATGATTACTCCAGAGCTCGTATTTTTACTGCGAATGGGCAGAAGCTAATTTACTTACCCCAAAAGCACTACCAATTTTATTCATTTTGCTAATAAACAGGTTAAAAATTGGGATAGTGGGGTATCGATACTCTTTGAATCGAATTAAAAGATGGCTATAGTAGGTCCGTAAATTCTATTTNAATNNTCTGGNAAGTTTTCGTCCGCTATTTTATCTNGGAGGTCTTATGAAAAGAAAAATATTCACNTTGTTGGTTCCTCTTATNTTNTTNGGAACNACTAGTGNTGCGCAAGAGGAGTATCCTCGCACACTNTCTGGTAGGCCTGATTTCAACGGACATTACGATATATCCACTCTTACTCCTTTCGAGCGGCCTACCTCTTACGGCGATAGATTGATTCTTAACGAGGAAGAGGTGAATGCGTTAAGGGANCGAGAAATGGGAACCCGTGCTCGTGATGCCGAGTCCAGCGACCCAAACCGCGAGGCGCCAGAAGAGGGCGGGAATATAGGTTCCTACAATGATTTTTGGTTTGATCGAGGTAACGACGGTTTTCTCATTGATGGTCAATATCGCACCTCGATTCTTACTTATCCGGAAAATGGTCGAATGCCTCCTCGGACATCGGAAGGCCAGTTAAAAGCAGACGCTGCTCCAAAATTCGCATGGCCTGAGAGAGATGGGGCTTGGTGGCTTGAGACAGGTGATCAACCGTATGATGGGCCNGAGAATCAGACTCTGGCGGTAAGGTGCATCTATCATCAACCAGCAACTATTCCAATTACCCCTCGCGTTTACAACAATTTAAAAACGATTGTGCAAACTGATGAATATCTTATGCTCTACATTGAGTGGATGCATTGGGCTCGTATTATCCGAATCGACGACGAACACCAACCTGAAGTACTTGCAACTTTTGACGGTGATTCTGTTGGTCNATGGGAGGGTGACACCCTGGTTGTTGAAACGATTAATTTCATGGATCAGCCCCATCAACCAGCCAAACGGCGAGTTATAGAGCGATTCTCGCCTGAGCCNGGAGGAGGTTTGATCTACGGTTTCACGGTTGAAGATGCAGATTACNTAGACAGTTATAGCGGAGAAATGGTTTGGCCTAAATCAGATCAGGTCCCTTACGAATACGCCTGTCATGAGGGGAATTATGCGATGTCTGCNACTTTGATGGGTGCACGGGTCAGAGAGGCGGAGCATCGGGTCGCGAATGGGTCTGAAGANTAAGATTTGATCGAAGAATCGTGCTTNGATGATGCAAGTNANAATTTTGTTAAGGTTATTTTGTGCTGCTCTTTACCAAAATTTTCTGAGCCTAGAAGGACTCTTTTGCCATGGATGATTTTCCGTTACCTAAAATCATTGGTGAGAGAAAGGAGGGCATCATTGAATATTCTTTGGATTCAACTGATGATCCCTTGAGGCGCAGTTATCTAAAATAAATTGTTCATGNTCCGGGATACTCGATGAGCACTGAGCAAGAACTTCTCTAGTATCCTGCATAATTTTTTTCAGCTCACTCTCTGGNAGTGTATCAACTAGGGGATTATAACTATTTGCTTTAGCATTNTGCCCGTTTAACACAGACAGCCAGCTGTCGACTCCAAAGAGTTCCTTGTTGTTGCGTTCTAGCCATGACCCTGACCGATAAAGTTCTAATTTCTCTGTTAGAGAGTCAGGTATTTCCATGTTTCTGCAGTAGTTCCATAACTCTGAATCATCACGAGTCGTAAGTTTGTAATGNAGAATTANNAAGTCTCGTATTGATTTGAATTCTTCGTCAATTGATTTATTGAAATAANTCATTTCAGTCTCAAAATTTTCCTTGTGAGGGAAAAGCGAAAAAAACCTCATAATTGTCGATTGGATTAGATGAATACTGGTAGATTCTAGTGGTTCCATAAAGCCGCTTGCGAGTCCTATTGAAAGACAATTTTTACTCCAGATCTTTTTTCGTTTACCAGTTTTGAATCGCAGATTCTTCGGTTCCGAAAGTGCTGGACTAGGNAGATTATCGATTAAAATGTCGGCAGCCGCCTGATCATTACTGAATTTGCTGCAGTACACTATGCCGTTACCGGTTCTGTGTTGTAATGGGATTCTCCATTGCCAGCCAATAGAGTGAGCAATAGACTTGGTGTAAGGGTGCTTTGGATTTATTGCCTCAGATGGCACAGCCAGNGCCCGGTCGCATGGCAGCAGATGGCTCCAATCCTCGTAGCCAGTATTCAAACACTGTTCAATAAGAAGNCCTTTAAAGCCAGTGCAATCTAGGAAAAAATCCCCTTGTATGATTGACTCATCTGATAGTCTGAGCCCTGTTATAAAGCCCGATTCTGAATTTTGCATTACATCCCGTACCTCACCTTCGATTCGATTAACCCCCAGATTCACACTGAAGTTGCGTAGGAACTTCGCGTAGAGATTTGCATCAAAGTGATAAGCGTGTGGAATCTTGGTGAGCGGAGAGTTAGGAATCTGAGCTCCGCGGAAAAATCGATTCTCCTTTGCAGCTAACCAATTTAATGAGTAATTCTCTAGTCCAGGNGAAATTCCCAAGTCGAAAGCCTTTTTCCAATAATGCCAAAAGCTAACATTGAGTATCGTGCGTCCAAAAGAACCGAAAGGGTGCATGTACGAGTCACCTTTTTTGCCCCAATTGATGAACTCGATACCAAGTTTGAAGGTGCCATTTGTCTCCCTCAACATTTCATCTGAGTTTATTCCAAGCAAATTATTGAACTCAACGATAGGAGGTATTGTTGCCTCTCCAACGCCTACCGTGCCTATTCTCTCCGACTCGATAAGTGTGATTGCACATTCTTGCGTGCCAACTATACGGCTGAGAGCGGCAGCGGACATCCATCCTGCTGTTCCNCCGCCAACGATCACGAANCTTTTGATATTAGGATTTTTCATCAAATATTGAATTGTTGATTNTTAAACTTTTGACCTGCTTTGCATCTACATTAAGAATTATCTTATGCTTACAGTTCAATCTTTTCCAGCATTCAAGATGCTATTATGTGTCTCCAGTGCCTCAGACGCTCAGCGGGCGAGGTAGNTATAGTTAGTATCTTAGTNTTAAAAGTAAGAACGGTTTCCACCGTCATAGGTTAAGTCATCAAATGTTTGATTTTATACTTAATAAGTCAATTAGTGTCGAAAAAATTCCACATGAAGATCCTGAAATTTGCGTATATGTCATTGATGACTTCATAGAAAACCCCAGTCAGCTTATAGATTACGCTCGTAACAAAGCTTACTTCGGGAGGNTCGGTGATGATAAAACAGCCTATCCAGGCATTAGGGATCGACTGCCGACCGCCTATGAAGATATATTAAATGAAGCGCTAAAATTGGTATTCGTTGAGCAGGCCGCGACTATTCATCGAAGCATGCTCTCTCTAACAACTCTGAATCCGAGTCAGTTAAGCACCTTGCAAAAAATGCCCCACGTCGATGCGCTAGGAAATAGCCAGTTTGCATCAGTTCATTACCTTTGCGATAAAGAACATGGAGGGACGGCCATCTATAGGTATACGAAAAAAAACTTAGTTCGATTGAGGGAAGAAAATTATGATGTGATTTCAGAAATGGTCGAGCAAGTTAAGAACAGTCCAGAGGAGCATTCAGGTTATCTGACTGAAGACACAAGCCTTTTTAAACGAGAACTTCTGATCGAGGCACGATTAAACCGATTAATAGTCTACCCATCAAACTTGCTACATTGTGCCGTTTTGTCTTCTCCNAGAAGTCTGCTAAACAACGTTGCTGAGGGTAGATTGTCAGTNGCCTCTTTTTTTCGGCTTGAAGAAAGCTCGATCAATCAATAAGCTTTGCTATGAATAGTTGCAGATTTTCAGTTAAACCACAGCATGAGGTCTAAAAATAATGCAAACCTCGCCATTAAGTTTCGAGAAACATGGCAAGCTTCGGCTTGTTGAGCAAACCGATTTTTCAGATCACCGAGAGGAGAACCTCGTGCCAGTGGTTTTTCAAGAGTTCTCGGCTTTGGCGACAGAGTTCCCATTGGTTTTTGTCAGGAATAAGAAAACAGGGGATTTTATGCCAAGTGCTTTGATGGGTCTGGATAAGGGAGTTAACCTTTATTGTCAAGCTACNCGTTGGCNGCCGAGTTTTTTACCCACAAGCTTCACTCTAGCTCCATTGATGGTGGCACGACTNGGATCAAATGGAGAGAANTCAGACATTGTGATTGANGAAAATAGTCCACTTTTAAGCNACTCCACAGGAGANAACTTGTTNGGTNCTGATGGTGNACCCACAAAATTCTTAGAGACNAAGATAGACAANGTAGTCAAAATAACCGAACAATCTTTGCAGGCCGTCGAAATTTGTCGCTACTTAGCTGAGANCNAATTATTAACCTCTCGCACNTTGAAACTNCAGCATTCCGATAAGTCTAGGAAATATGAAATAGAGGGTGTNTTTGTTATNGACGAGCAGACACTCAGAAGTATACCTGATGAAAAATTTCAAGAATTACGTCACAGGGGTTTGTTAGCGATGATTTATGCTCACTTAGTATCTTTGCAACAGGTTTATAGATTAAGTCGTAAGCAGCATCAGTTTGATCTTGAGCAACTANAAATTCGTNAATTAAGTTTTGCCAGTCNCCTNAATTAGAGCNTTTATTCTAAATAANAGAAATTATTTGTAACAATAAGTAATCTTTNGNGTCTAACCAATAAAAATTNCTATCGTTGNTTTGTGTTACTTCTCTTCGATGTTAAGATCTCGCNTTATTTCTGNTATGATTCTAAGTTGGTTTNTAAATAAATATTGATCTATTGGTTTAGCCCGGTCTTNTTAGCTAGGAGAATTCGATGAAAAANAAAAAAGAATCAATGAAGTCGAAAGGAGTTATTGCTCGTTTCCTTTTGTTAGTTGGTTGGGTTACTTTTCAGTGCGCGACAGCATTAGCTGTTGATGACAACCAGAAAGATGCTGAGATCACCTACGCTGGGGANGTTGCACGTATCATCAATGAGAATTGCGTGGTTTGTCATCGAGAGGGAGGCATTGGCCCAATGGAGCTAACCTCTTATGAAAACGTGAGACCTTGGGCACCATTAATTCAGCTNAGAGTGGCTAACAGAGAAATGCCGCCTTACGCTTATGATCACGATATCGGTAATCAAAATCTCCAAGGAGACTGGCGTTTGTCTCAAGAAGATATTGATTCTGTTGTCGCTTGGGTTGAAGGGGGATCCTTGATGGGAAACCCAGAAGAATTGCCTCCTATGCCGCAATTGAGAAGTATAGATGATTGGAATTTTGCAGAGCAGTTAGGCCAGCCAGACATTGTTTTGGCTTCAAACCCGATAGACGTCCCGGCNAATGGNAATGACATGTGGGATAAACATTTTATCGATAGTGGTATATCCGAAGACCGATGCATTAAAGCCCTCCAAGTTAAGCCAAAAGGTGATGCAAAATCAGTCGTACATCATGCAAATACTTACTTTGCTGAAATAGGTGAGGACGGCAGTGTAGACAGGAAGCCAGTAACCGAATATGCGATGGGTAAATGGGGCGAAATTGTGCCTGAAGGAGTCTGTCGCACAGCTTTCGCTGATAGTATGGTTCAATGGGATATTCATATGTATCCNGGAGGACTAGGCGGGACGGCACCNAATGCAGTTATTGAGAACAATATCGTCGAGTTAGGAATCTGGTTGCATCCGCCTGAATACAAGGCAAGCATTTCTCAAGACTTGGCGTCATACCAATTAGATCAAGGGGATNTATTCATCCCGCCACATGGATATGCGATGACCCAGGGTTTCCATTCGTTTGATCACCCAGTTCGGATAGACAGTTTTCAGCCTCATGGGCACCTTNGAATGAATGCTGCCTCCTTAGAAATTTTTTATCCAGAGACAGGGAAAACGGAATTGGTTAGTATGATCTCTAATTGGAGTGCCACGTGGCATCATAGTCATCTATTTGAGCAAGATATGGCACCTCTGTTACCTACAGGAGCAGTTTTAGTAACNAAGCAATGGTACGACAATACCAGCGATAACCCAAATAATCCGGACCCTCGACAGTGGGTGGGATGGGGTCAAAGAACAGCGGACGAAATGTCTCATTCTTGGATAGCCATAAGTCACCTTACCGAGGAACTCTATCAAACGCTGGCTCTTGAGCGCGCGCAGCGAGAAGAGANTAAGTTNCCNTCTGGAGATTAGGATTGGACACGGTGCGAAGGGTAGCCTTGTTTCATCGAGATATCGGTGGATGAAAGTGAAGCGTTTGGTTAAAGCGGTTTTCATTTTATCTTGTTTGTTTTCCGTCCTCGGTGTGGCGCAGCAACCAAACAGACTTCTGAGACCACCCTCCCCTGGCGGCCTGCCTGTCATTCCATTTATGGAGGGGTGGTATGCGAATGATGATGGGTCGGTAACAGTTTCATTCGGTTATCACAACAGAAACGAAGCCGATATCTTTATTCCTCTGGGGGAGGATAATAGGATTGAACCCTCTGTGCTGGATGGAATGCAACCNGAAATCTANTATTCTGGTCGGCACACTGGTGTTTTTGGAGTCATCTTACCTGAATCGATGCAANATGATTCAATATGGTGGCACATAAAAACTGGTGAGTTAGAAGAACTATCCGTGCCTGGCGGACGCGGGTCAGAGGCTTATGAGCTTGACCGAAGGCCTAGGCCTCAAGGAAGCGTCCAGCCCTACATTTGGTTTGNCAGCGAGTATCAAGGTTCAGGNCCNGAGGGAGTTTTAGCCTCCGAAATTGTGAGCATCACACTAAACGAGGNGGCTACCATTGAAGTTCAGACCGAAGATCCGTCTGAACGTGATCCGACTAACCCGTTGTTTGCTAAACCGCTTGATACACGAGTCATATGGTACAAGCATCAGGGTCCNGGTGAGATTCTNTTTTCTGAACATCCCTCCACTCCTTTCGATACCGACCCAACACGTTCAACTCGGGGTATGATCCCAGTGGCAGATGCGCGNGTGATCGTAAGTGAAGGNAAGGGTCCAGCCAGAGTCGTAGCGAGGTTTTCTGAGCCCGGAGAGTATATGATTAGAGCCAGATTAGATAANTGGGCGTCGTCCGATAGCGACGGTCTGGATCAATGCTGTTGGAGCAATGCTTTTCAACGCGTTCGCGTAACAAATTAATTAGCTCACCGATTTTTATTCTTTCTACTCCATATACTTTATTGATTCGAGGGCTTTGACTANCTTTTTTGGCTTGCGATTTCTTGGTGCATTACCATTCGCGGGAATATGTATCGCTATAGCTATCATCGNGCAGCCACTCGATCTTTTTTATTTAAAAGTTATTAACTAATAGTTCAATAATTAATCAATCACTCATTAAATGAATATTGTTTTAAGTAATTTTTAGATCGAACACTCGNTCTTTTATAAAAAAAACTTATTTAACAAATTAATTTTTGATCTTTTGCTCAGCTCGACTTGTTTTTAACTCAAATAGTCCATAATTCCTCGAAAAAAAAATCATTTCATAAATTAGTAATAAAAATTAGCTGTTACATTTTGTTGTAAAAACCTTTATCAGATAATTTGTCTGTCGTAATAAATTTTGAAAAACTCGGATGGGTTCGGGGGACCGATAGATTAAGAATTATAGCTTACACATTTTGGCTCCTACTTTTACAGCTGAATAGTGTAGACATAGTTTTAAAAATTATAACAAGGGTAAGGAGAGCTGTGATGCCCCAAAGATTTCGCCGCAGAAAACTTTCAAGTTTAATTCATACCGCCTTGGTTTCCTCTCTAGCTGTGCCAGCACTGGCTCAAGCTCAGGATGAAATCGAGGAAGTAGTAGTTACAGGATCGTATATTAGGAACAGTGCTTTTGCCGCAGATACTGCTGCGGACACGGTCACCGGTGAGGACATTTTACAGTCCGGTGCACCAAACATGTCTGAATATATTCGAGATCTGACGTATGTACAAAACGTGGACATTGTTAACGTTGTTTTGGGAAGCCAAGATGGGCCTCAGAGCTCAAATGGCGCGAGTTTTAATCTAAGAGGATTAGGAGAGAACTCAACGTTAACACTTGTTGATGGAACGAGGACAATTGACTCGAGAATAAACACTGCTTTTCCTGAAATTGCGATGGAAAGGATGGAAACTGTTCTGGACGGTGGCTCTGCTTTGTATGGTTCCGATGCCGTGGCAGGTGTGGTCAATTTAATACCGATTAAAGAATTTGAAGGCATAAAATTTCGAACATACTATCAACGGCCTGAAGACGGCAAAAATGAGGAAATGCGATTCTCGACCTTATTCGGAAAGTCCTGGGACAACGGTATCAGTTATGTGGGGGCAGTTGAAACTTATCTAAGAACTCCATTGATGTGGTATGAAAGAGGCCGTGAGCACAACGTGTCTCGAGGAACTTCTAGCTCAGGAAACCCTGGGACCTTCAAGAGACTTGAAGGTATACCTGATACGCTAGATGGAATACGACAGCTACCATTGAAGGAGAGAAGCGGTGGTACACTCGTTGGAGACAGANTNAGGGACCCCTCATGCGGTACTTTTAACCAGGGCACTCCAACTCATGGATACGGACCAAATCCTCTTCCCTCCGGCACAAAGAGCGGTAATTTCTGTACTTTTGAATACAGTGCTCAAGCCGAGGTNGTAGAGCATCAGCAAGAGTATAATATTTACAACAACTTGCAGTGGGAAGCGACGGATAATTTACGTTTCGGTTTCATGATGAATAACTTCCTTCGTCACAACAATGACAGAGGAACTTATGCCTCTCCAAACCCAGCAAATAATCGCGCAATGCTGGTAATTCCTGAAGAGCATCCAGCCAATCCTTATGGTTACGCTGTAGCTCCCGATTTGTGGCGGATTTGGACTCATCCAGAGACCCATACATTGGCTGATGGCATAAACGATGACTCATCCAGAATGTACAGACAGATCTATCAGCTGAATAGGATCAAATTATCAGCAGATTATGATTTAGGGAATACGGGCTGGTCTGGTTATACATACTACACCAAGCAAGAAAGTAAATTCATGATGGATCGCAANGGTGTGAGAGCCTCCCACCTTCAATTAGCTTTGCGAGGCCAAGGTGGCGTGACGGGCGACCAGTGGTGGAATCCGTTCGGATCTCAAGACACTCGTTCTCCTTACCACCAGCCTGGTCTTGAAAATCCTGCGGACTTGAACACTTGGTTGCACTACTCTAATCCTAACCAAGAATCTTCGCGCAACTTTTTGGATATTTTTGAGACTGTTCTTACAGGGCCAGTGTTTGACGTACCAGCTGGTGAAGTTCAGGTGGCTTTTGGCTTTCAATGGCGAGATTTACANGAGCGTACTTATCAAGAACCTTTCGAGGCTTCGGGAGAGAACTTTATCTGGGGTCAAGTCGGTGAGCCGATTGCACCTGATGAGCAATTTTTCTCAGCAGTACGATCACTATTTGCCGAGGTCGAGGTCCCTATCTTTGACTCTTTAGCAGTCAAGGCGGCGGTCAGGCACGAGGAGTTTACTGATCAAGGCTTGGATGCAACCACGCCTAAGCTCTCTGCGCGTTATGAGGTTACACCAGAACTGGCCATCAGAGGCTCTTGGGGTGAGAGTTTTCTCGCTCCCACTTCATATCAGACTAGACCAGCTCGTCAGAACGAGAACTGCGGCGATATGTACAGTGGTGCGGATGACCTAAGTGGAACTCTTCTGCTTGGTGGCTTAAAGTGTCAATCGGGTAATCCCAACCTAGGGCCAGAGAAAGCCGAAATCACGAACTTTGGGTTTACCTGGCAACCCGAGAGGTTTGACGGGCTTGAGTTGTCGATCGATTATCAGGAGATTTCCTACACGGATCGTATCCGTACCTTGAGCGAGGACGACGTTACACGAAATCAGTTTCTCGATATGCTCAGGGCTACAGGTCAATCGGCCGCAAGCTATGATTCTACGCCCGGAAGTGCAAGCCGACGAGCGGCTGATGCTTGGTTGGCGGGTCAACCAGTCGGAGGCCCAGGAGGGAATATCTGGAGAGATCCTGTGACGGGCCGTGTTGATTTGGTATTAATACAATCTGCAAACGTTGCTGAATTTGACGTCAAACTGTTTGACTTTAAAGCGAACTATCGTTTCGAGCTTGGAGATTATGGTACCTTTAACACTCGATTAGCAGCTACTGTCTTTGATGATTATATATTTACAGATAAGGACGGTAATCAGGTTGATGTTCTTGGTGAACAGAACGCGCGAACTAATATTGCGCCACCTATACCTCAAACTAAGCTCGCTTGGCAGAATAATTGGTTCCGTAATAATCATAGTGCATCCGTTTCAGTCACGTGGTTTAGTGCTGTTAACCACGACGCACAAGTGGTAGATCTGTATACCTTCGACGGTATATTTGTACCACCGAGTGAGATAGATGAGGACCCAATTGTCGATGTGCGCTACACCTACCTCTTTGACGATTTCTTCGGGAGTGAGGTGCAACTTTCGACGGGTATCAATAACCTCTTTGACTATAAGCCGACCTTGACGGGTCAGATTGGTGGTTTTGAGTCAAGGCTAATTAACAACTTCTACCGTCAGTTCTATGTGTCCATCGACTGGACGCCAGGCGGTTAGAAAGGCATGTCTCCCTCAGGCAGAGTTCTTATTTCTCGCAGCTCGGCCTTAGCAAAAGCCAGGATACAGGATGTATCCTGGCTTTTACTTTTAATCTGATCAAAATTTGTATAGTTTGTAAGAATCATGAATTCTTTCATTTTTCATTTAGAAAAAGTTTTCTAAGTGTTGGTTACTTTATCACATGACCGCTCATACAGCGCTTAAACATAACTTGAACACAGAGCTTTGGAACAACTTCTCACCATCGAACCGAATGGAAATGGCGCGAGGCATAGTAGCCTTTTTAGAAGCACATAACAGGCTGGGGGAAGATATTGTGAAGATGTTAAATTTGGGCTCCGGAGTCGGCATAACATCTTCATGCCTTGAAAAAGCCCATCCATTTTTTCATATAACCGACATTGATCAAATTCCTTACCGCAATGAAGTAATGCATAAAAGATACTTGCAAAATGATATTTCAAGTTTGCCTTTTCGTGATGGTAGCTATGATGCAGTATTTTCCTCATATACTTTTTCTTATCTCGGTAATGATGAGCAAGTTATGCGGGAATGGTTAAGAGTTTTAAGGCCAGGAGGGAGTGCGTATTTCGTATTTCATGCACCTCACTCGGCCTATTTGAAAACTGCGAGAGAAATGATTTCAGCAAATATGGGAAAGGATTTTTTGAAGCTAATCAAGCATTATCCCGGAGACGATTACAGAGGATTATACCGATGGTTTTGCGAGAAAAACTTTGCTTGGGGGATGGCATTCAAAGAAGAGCAGAAGTTTCTGAGCTATGCCCATGAAATCCAAGTGTGTGAGCACCTAGTGCAAGTAGTTGCTGGGACAATGTTTCAGTCTGACCAAGAAATCGCCGACTTTTTTAAAGCGCAAGGAGCCGAGGATATTTCTGTAAATATACTTGGCTTAGATTTTGTGGCACGCTCATGTGAGAACATGACAGAATCTCAGATGATTGCTTGGTTTGTGGCTTTTCGGAAAGGATTGAAGTAAAACTTGATAAGATAGTGGCATGTTAACTCTAAAAATATATAACAATGAGGGCTAAATCATGAGGGTAAATTTTCAAAAAATTATTACAGCGGGCGCGTTGTGCGTTGGGTTCCTCGCTTTTGTTACTTTTCATAATTACTTTAAGGAAACGGCTTCTGCAGCTAATAACGGGAGGCAGGCTCCATATTTTGAGGTCGATCCTTTTTGGCCCCAGCCTTTACCAAATAAGTGGATTTTAGGCAGCACGATTGGAGTCGCAGTTGATGATCGTGACCATGTCTATGTTGTGCATCGAAATGACGATGGNAACTTCGCCACCCAAGAGATAGGTATAGATAATGGAATTGCTGAGTGTTGCACTGCTGCATCGCCAATTCTAGAGTTTGATCCAAACGGTTCACTTGTAAACGCATGGGGTGGACCNGGAGAAGGCTATACGTGGCCCGCTTCTAACCATGGGATTGAGATAGCATCGAATGGAGATGTCTGGATTGGCGGGAATGGAGGCGGNGACTCACACGTGTTGGTGTTTACCAAAGATGGACAATTCTTACGAGAAATAGGCATACCGGGCGAACCAACGGATAGTAATAGTACGGAGCACTTCAGCCGTGTAGCCGAAATAGCAATCGACTCAGGCGCNAACGAAGCGTATTTTGCTGATGGATATGGTAACAAGCGGGTGGCGGTTGTGGACGCTGCAACTGGGGCTTTCAAACGTTATTGGGGTGCTTATGGTAACCGCCCCTCAGATGATCGTGTCACGTACACTCCAGGTCAGCCTCTGCCGCANCAATTTGTTGGCCCGGTGCATTGTGCCGAACCTTCAAANGATGGTTTAGTTTACGTTTGTGACCGTGGTGCCGACAGAATTCAGGTTTTTCGACCCGATGGAACATTTGTNAAGGAAGCGCAAATTGCGGCTGCTACAGTCGGCGCGGGGGCCACATGGGACATTGCTTTTTCTCAGGATGATCAACAAGAATTTATCTATGTTGCTGATGGTTCCAANATGAAAGTGCACGTGGTCGATCGAGATTCTTTGGAGGTCTTATATGTTATTGGAGAAGGTGGTCGGCAGTCAGGACTATTCTACGGAACACACAGTATAGTAACAGATTCAAGAGGAAACTTTTATACAACTGAGACCTATGAAGGGAAACGCATCCAAAAATTTCAGTATCAAGGGCTTCGCCCTTTAGAACAAATTCAGTCGGGACCGGCCTGGCCCGAGGGAAGTTTGTTAGGAGAGTAGTCCATAAATACCAGGTTCGCAGTTTAAGGTTACGAGTAGATCGTAAACTATGCGCCTTTTGAAGTTTGTGAACCTGGTATGCGATTATTAGCGTTGTAGTCACAAAGTTTTAAGATTCTAGTGTGGAAAGTTGATATGGCAACAGCGTGCAGAGCTCTGAGTATGAATCTTGCTCTAATTCTTTTTTGCTTCTCGCANATTGATTTGATTCTTGCGGGTGATTTCTTACATAACGAGGATGATCCTGCAGGCAAGCGAGAAGAGCTGCTNCGTCAGTTGTCAGACTTAGAATCGCCAGGCAATANGAANGATCTAGCAATAATTGAAAGTCTTATCGATCTATCTAATTCTTCTGCAGCCCTTCAACTTTACGGCGAGGCGAGTGAGTTTCTGAGTCGTGCCTTACAGATCGAACGACGAAGTTCTGGCTTGTTTTCACCTAACCAAGTTCCAATAATTTTCGCAAAAATGGAAATAGACTCTCGTTTTGATGATTGGGATTCTGTCAACACTTCACTTGATAACCTCTATTGGTTAGTAATGAATAAAAATGTCGGTAGTGGCGATGAGCTGATTGAGCATCTNGCGCGGTTGACGGAGTTTCATCTTANGGGGGTTAGGGGTGATAAAGAAGATCGGCAGGCAGACCATTATCAGCAAGCCTCAAAAATTGCTTATCAGTCACTGGAAATTGGGAAGCGTCTTTGGGAACCTGACGATAGACGTCTGTTGAAGCTTTATTATAGTTTAATTAAACAGTTATANATGCAGTCAGCTGCGGTCGAGAAGGGTGACGGTACTGCTTATGCTTTGAGGGCGGTAGTTCCTGGGTCCACTTGGGTTAGGCCGCGAAGGGTAGTTCAAGCAGGTTTCTATCGAGCAGGTCTGAGACTCTACGAAGACATGTCCGANGTGATTCTGCCCGGTGAAAAGGGTTCACAAGAAACTTTAGCGATGCTGAATCTTTACATTGCTGACTGGCATCTACTTTTTGATCATAGAGTAGCGGAGGAGACTTATTCANAGGCAATTAACATGTTTCAGAACGTGAATTTAGATCAAATCGCGCTCGATAAATTACTCAATCGCCCAAGGCTATTGCCAATTCCAGATTTCTTTGAATCCGTTTATGACGCTCTCGAGGAGGATNTTCAGCTGGATGAAATCAAGAATGATCAAGTGCTGTCAGGAGTNAATTATAAAATCTTTTTCCAAAATTGGTCGGATCAAATGCTTGTAAATCCGCTCGTTGTTAACCCTGATTCTAAGTTCCCACTAAACCAGAATGAATCCGACAATTTTCATTTTCGTTTTCGTTTAAATTCGTTAGATGCTGTTGCCCACTGGGTAAAAGGAAGATATCGTACGAACATAAGCGTAGCAGACGAGCTTCATATGTTGGGAGGAAACGCGGACATACAACCGGAATTTATAGATGAGCAACTTAGACTGCTGCACTTTCGTCCACGTTTTGAAGATGGCACCGCTAAACTCTCACAGGGTATCCTCNTATATTAGACTCCTAACTGAAGAACCATGCAAAATTTGATGACAGTTTAGTCANAATTAACTTAAGCTCGCATCGCAAAATAATTTAAGTATCGAAGGAAAACTTATGTTTAGTATTTTGAATGGAATTCGTGTTCTTGACTTAACAACCGTAGTGCTTGGTCCTTTTGCAACGCAGATGCTTGGAGATTTTGGTGCTTCTGTTGTGAAAATAGAGAATTTAGACGGAGACATGATGCGTGCCGTCAGGCCAGGTAGTTCNGATGAAATGGGAGCAGGCTTTGTCAATTGCAACCGCAACAAGGATTGTATTGCTTTGAATCTTAAGAGCATTGAGGGAAAGGAGATTTTTTATCAATTAGTAAAAAGCGCGGATGCAGTTGTGCATAACATGAGGAACAAAACCGCGGTTAATTTGGGAATAGGCTACGAAGATCTAAAGAGGATCAAGCCCGATTTGGTTTATTGNGGTGCTCAAGGTTTTGGTGAAAGAGGGCCGAGTTCNGATGTCCCTGCTTATGACGATATCATTCAGGCTGCAAGCGGNCTCTCTTATTTAAATTCAGATTCTGAGGGGCGGCCTCGATATCTTCCAACAATAGTAGCGGACAAGGTTTCGGGGTTACAGCTTGCCATAGCGGTCCTTGGTGGTTTGATTAATAAACTGCGCACCGGTGAAGGCTGTTATATTGAGTCTCCTATGTTTGAAGGGTTGGTTGCCTTTTTGATGGCAGAGCAAATGGCAGGTTATAGCTATGTTCCGAGCACAGGTGGCACCGGTTACGATCGCTTAACCGCCCCTTACAGGCGACCCTACCCAACCGCTGATGGTTTTATCGCNATTCTTCCCTACAGNACNAAGAACTGGGTAGACTTTTTNACGATGATGAATAGGNCTGAACTGGCTGACTTGGAAATTGTCCGTAATCCAATCAAGAGAAGTGAGAACATTAATACGCTTTACGAGAGACTCTATGAGATCGCTCCAGAAAAAACCACAGATGAGTGGTGTGAAATATTGCGGGACGCGAATATTCCTCACACGAGGGTCAATCATTTGGATGATTTGCTTGACGATCCTCATCTGCAGGAAGTNGGTTTATTCGAGGAATACGAGCATCCATCGGAGGGAAAAATGCGACAGGTGAAATCGCATTACAGCATGCAGGGAATAGAGGAGTTCAAGGACAACCCAACCCAACTAATTGGACAATCAACTAAAGCGATACTCTCTGAATTGGGATATTCAGAAGAAGAAATCAAAAAGTTCGCTGAGTCGAAGNTCGTAAGAGTATGATAAGAGAACGGCAAGAGGTCTTATTCCAGCCAAACCGGTTGAGTGAATGCACCATTNCGGGCAATATCCCAAACCTCAAGTCGTGCCCATCTAGCGTTGCTTAGGTCTACAGGAATTTGGATATTTCTCGAATCAAATTCGTTAGTATCTGATAGATCAATTCGCAGCCTATTTACGTTGCGCCCATCGCCACTGATTAATTCCATATAGGCTAGTGGATAAGTCCATTGGAGTTGGACCTCTAGGGACATTGCTGCATCTGCTTGAGCGAGTTCTCCACTTTTTCTGCCGTCTATAGAAAATTCAGGGATCAAAACCTCACCTGTTGTCACAAAGAATTCTCCAGCGGAAAGAGCGTCTAAAACAGGCTGCCAACCATCTGCATACTTAGGAATCTCATCAATCCTCAAGTAATTTATGTTCATGGTGCCAAAGAGCTCATAATTCTCATAAATTTTGAATATATCGACCTCTCCAAGGATGTATTTTTTTGAACCCCAGTTAGCCATATCATCCTCAAGATCTAGAACTCTCCAGCCTAGNATGTCCCTTGAGTAGTCTGCCGGCATAGCCTTCCACGCGCCGCCTAAGAAGTGATCACTTTCAAAAAAATCACGATCTCGATAACCGTCTGGAAAACCCGTCGACCCCTTCACACGGGGATGCGCCGTCCAAGCTAAACCGTTCTCTTTTTGAAGCAGTTTGAGTACATCANCTGAGCTTCCTACATGATAAACAGTGCCATAACCTGCGATGGTTTGCTCGAATGGTTGACCATCATTTTGATTCAAAACCCAATACACTGGCTTGGGAAATAGACTTAACCAATGGCTACCGAAATGAACATTTGGCTCTTCCCCTGGAATCAGAAGAAANTCATCGTCTGACAGCCTCGAGAATTCATCATGCATCACTTTTAATTCAGACAGTCTCTCCTCAGTACCCAGTCCAGGTGTGCGGCCAAAATGGAATTCTGCCATATGAACCATATCGACGCCCATGCGCTTGAAAAAATTCACAAAGTCGGGCTCTTCTAATCCTTGCGGNACGCCTTCGGTTCCCTGTTCGCGTTGCTGATTAATAAAGTCAGTAGAGTGTTCATGATGATAGTGGCTTGATAGCGTTTTATAACCTGGGAGNGGCTTAAATGAGTCGTTTCGCGTATAGCGTTTTACAACTTCAAGGGTTTCATGACCGGAAAGTTCAGACATAAAAATCAGGACGCCGAGTTTCTGTAAAGTGCCAGGTTGAGCATTTACCCATGGAACGAACCGACGATCNCCTACGGGAGGTTGTCGAACTCCAAACGCAAACCCGTTAACCATATCTAGATATTCATACCCAGCCCAGTTGTAACCGAAGTTGTTTGCAAAATCCAAAGGATACAGATATTGATGTGGAAATGGTGATACTGCTACCGAACCATNTCTGTTTGAGAGAGCAATACTGCGATATCGTGTCTTGTAAACACTGGCGGTTGAATCGGTTATTGGCTCGATATGGGGATTTCCATACGCGTCAATCCATTCAAGGTTNTGGCCCTGAGTTTCAGGTTTTGCGAGTCCAACGTGATAAAGAAACGCTGTGGCTGGTCTNTCCGTAGAAACACGCGCTTCCATATGAACAAAAGGGCTATCGCGGTAAAGCACAAACGCAAGAGATCCAGAAAAATTCTCGCTGCTAAGTCCGGATATTTCAATCGTAGCGCGTCCTTCTTTTGTTGAAATAGTTACATTTTCAGGAGAAAGATAGCCTTTTTCTACCGAATAGGGTCGTGTAGGGACTCTATCGAAAAAGATCTCCCAGCCGCTNCGTAGCTGCAAGTCTCGGTCGCCAACCCAAAAAAGATAGTTTGGGTTTAGNTTCTCCATGATGGTTGCTTGATTAATACCAAGCGACTTGATCAAAGGAGCCGCAGGGTTGTTGCCTTGCCTAGGAATGAATTGAAATTCAATAAACGCTTTATCCTTAGCTATTTCCCAACCAAGCCTGATTGTCTCCTCAGAAGCGGTCAGCGTAAACCCGTCGCCTGTGTTGAAGGATTTTTGGTTTATCTCTAACCCGTGAAGAGATACTGGTAACAAAATTAGGAATGTAAATATTGAGAGCATTGCTTTATTTTTCATGGTGCGCCTCAACTGTTTATTCTTTTAAAAGGTAGCTCGAACCCTCAGTGCCAACTGAATGCCACTTCTGCTGCAGTAGTCTTCAATCTCTCTGACTTGACCATCTCGAATATGGCCATCAAAGCGGGTGCGACTGCGGCACCACTGATTCTCGGTAAGATTACGGGATTCGAACCTGAATGTTAAATTGCCAAAGGCCCTTTTTTCGATATATGCCGACATTGAGGGTTGATTTATTCTTTCCTCAATATCGTCAATATCNAACTGTTTCCTTCCCTCGCCATCGTTTGAATCATTGCTGTAATTGATTCCGTAGGTTAGNCTCCTACTTGTAATATCATGGCGAAATCCCATGTTGAGCCCCCAACGACCGTTCCCCTCGCGACGACGTTTTANCCCTAAAAAAGGATCAGTAAACTCGGAATCCCTAATTCGCAGACGTGTTGTGAACAAAGCGTTGCGGATTTTGAGAGNGTCCAATTTGGCGCTGATATCAAAGTTCACGCCGTACCACTTTCCATCACCGATGTTTCCGCGTGCAGAAAGCAGATTATCTGGGGAGGGAGAAACATCAATTCGATCGATGTGATCCTCGGCATCTCGATAGTAGAATTCCGAGTTGAAAACTCCAAGATCGTTAGGCAGTCGATATTCTAAATTCAGGTCATAACGCCATAGTTTTTCTTGAACGATTTCCGGGTTTCCTCCAAAGGTATTCTTCTCTTCATCGTTTGAGTCTACGGAAGCACTAAAGTCTGAGAAGCTAAGCTGAGAAATATCTCGCTCGATTTCAAGTCGAATTTGAAAAGACTGAGTTAAGTTATATCTGTAATCAATTCTTGGTTTTACAAAGGAAAAACTTCTCTTNCTGCTGATGTCTCCTCTCTGCTCGATCGTAGAGGTTTCGTAAAGTAGGCGGCTTTCCAACGACATGCGATCGTTAATCTGCCAGTTATGGATCGTGAAAGGTTCGTATCGTATCTCTTGCACTGTGGATTTGCTGTTATCGATACTAACAGGCACTAAATTGCCATAATTTGGATCCGGTTCACCGGGTGTATTCAAACCCATTTTTAAATCAGAATCCCGAATGGTTTGGGCTCCTTCGGCNCCCAACTCGATACCTTGAGTTTCAGATAAATTGCGCGTAAAGGAAGTACGAACTATGCGCTCACGGTCTCGNGTGATCCTATCTAAAAATAGGTTAGGTTCCAATTTTTCATTTGCAACATCGTATCGGANTCGGTCATACGTTGAGTTCCGGTCGTTAACGATAAACAATACCCGGAACCGCGAGTCAGGACCGGCTTCATATTCGTAATCCCCTCCCACTTCCCAGTTCTTCCGTGTGGTATTCTGTTGATCATCCTGAACTCTAATTGTTTCTGACGAAAAATCTGAGATTACTCTTTCGCGATCGGTTGGTGAGTCGCCTTGNTCCTCGAAAAGCCCATTCACTTTAAAAACAGACTTGTCCATNTTGAANCCAAGGTTTACATTGCCGGAATACTCAGTCTCGTCGCGATTCACTTCTTGTTTTTCCGTGCCTATTAAATTCCCATCGCGATCGTAAGTAAACTCGTCTGAATCCCAATATCTGTAACCGGGATCTGCTTCGAAATTAAAAATATAATCGATATTACTTNGTGCCCCTGCAACAGATATTTGACCACCNGGATCAAAAGTCCCGTTTCTGGCTCGTCGGGTTGTAGCTTCGATTGTTGTGCTTGATCTTGAGGCGTCATCTAAAAGTACCACGTTGACTACTTGACCGCCGCTTCGTATATCGACATTTTCTGACGTGCCGCGAATAATTTCGATATAGTCAACTTGACCAGCCGTAATTCTGTTAAGTTGATCTCGGCCCTCATTGTTTTTTCCTGTTGTTCGCTGACCGTTAATGAGAACTTCGCCCTCTCCGGCACCTAAGCCGCGCCCGCTGGATCCACCTCTAAGCGCTAAATTGATTCCGGGTATGCGATTGAGCATATCGTTGGCCGAGACCGGGTAAAAGCCAGCAAAGTAGGCCGCTGGATAGACTACTGTTGATTGATCAGNAGAGATAATTGGCATGTTTGGCTGACTTAAGAGATCTTGGCTACAAAAGAACGCCAATACCGCTGNGAAAGCTGTCGTTTTGGGGAGTTTGAAGATTCTCATCGTATACAATTTTACTACTGAACTCGTGCAAGCTTATTAGATATTAATCCTTATATCTTAATCCACTATTCTAACGAT
The DNA here is from genome assembly GCA_002714195.1 of Gammaproteobacteria bacterium. Lineage (GTDB taxonomy): Bacteria > Pseudomonadota > Gammaproteobacteria > Pseudomonadales > Pseudohongiellaceae > UBA9145. The sequence continues at coordinate 24,917 of PAWK01000013.1, forward strand.
GTTTTAAGGGCGAGTCTGTGACAATTTGTAGAAAATTCTGAGGCTTGCACCGATTCCTGATTAACCTCAGGAACCGGTGATATCTTAATTTTACCTGTTTAGTTGGTTTCATAGGAAGAAAAGCTGTCTTCTCCATCACCGCCTATAAAGTCTGAGTATTTGCTGTCATTGGTGAAATTTGCCTTCAAAAAGGCATAAACATAGGTTCCTTGTGTTTGAAATTCTGATCCTTGATTAGTAGGAAGACCATGCGCCCCTTCCGCAAATTCAAGATAAACTTTGTTGGTTGAAGAGTTGATTTCATCGTACAGCAGTCGGGAGTGAGTTTCTGGCGGGGCTATTGTATCGTCAGCCGCAGCTATTATTAGAGTTGGGGTTGATACTCCTTTTAAATCGCCCTCAAAGGATTGTCCAAGTTCGCAGCAGTATGGCGTTAGAGGGATAACAGCTTTTATGTCGCCCTCTAGTTCTTCTGCAGCCCGCAGCGATGCTCCTCCACCCAGAGAATGACCCATAATGGCTATCTGTGACTCATCGACCTTGTTGTTTATCGGGCTAGCGCTGTTTGCGTTCTCACGTTTAATCAGTTCAATGCCAGCGATTAGTGCATTCTTTCGCTGCTCCAGATTATCTTCGGGTGTGTTTGTTTCGATTATCGCTGTAATAATTCCAACAGAGGCTAGCATCGGTCCCCACCAGTCATAACTTTCCGGGGTTCCGGTGTAGCCCGGCGACATCACTACTACCCCATTTGGGAGATCAAAGCTCAAAGTTAATGGATAGAAAATGGTAGCACTCGCGAATTCGGCCACATCGGTGCCAGTCACATAGGTTCGTGCTTCAAATAATCTATCGTCAAAGAGATTTGCGGCGCCACGAGCGAAGGTTCTGCCCTCCGGCCTGTACCTGCCGTCGCTGTTATCTTGGGCAAATGCGCTCGGGAGAACTAGCGAGCCAGCTAGTATGCCAGCTCCAACTAGGGTGCAGATTATGGATTTTACTCTCACTATACTCATCACGATTAACCTCTGCTTTTTGTCTTTTGTGGTTATATTAGCTTTTCTTGCCCCTAAATATATCAGAGAGTGACAATCATAGAAATACGNTAAGCCGTTGAAAAGTAATGTCTGGCTATCTGTTGGCAATTTCTTTGGGTTAGTTTATTGCCCTTCCAAGAAATACCGATTAATCTCAGCGTTCTTGATAATCTCGACTAGACTAAATGGTAATTAAACGCATATGACGTATGTAATCTATTTCTTAAAAAAAATTCGCAGCTCTGCACCTCGCTTCCTATTATATGCACCGTATTTACTGCTCACGCTGATGAGTCTCTCACAGGCACAGGAACTTGGAGATCATCAGTACACGACAGAGGCGNTAGAAAGAGGCAGCCGAATATACTCTAGGGAGTGTGCTTTATGTCATGGCCCCCAGGGAGATATTGTCGATGGTGTTAATTTGCGGGCGGGGGTTTTCAAAAATGTTCAGTCGGATGACGACTTAAGAATGGTCGTTACCCAGGGGGCTGGTCAGGGTCAAATGCCAGCATTCGGGCTCAATGCTTCGGACTTAGATGGCATCGTAGCCTTTATTCGCGCGGGTTTTGATCCTGATGGAGTGGCGGTTAGGATTGGCGATCCTAGCAGAGGTCGCCAGATTTTTGACGGGAGAGGAGAGTGTTCGTCTTGCCATCGAGTTAATGGTGTGGGACCGAGGACNGCGCCAGATCTAAGTGAGATTGGCGCGATACGCACTCCAGCCTCACTTCAACAGAACTTAATTGATCCGGCTGCGGCTATATTGCCGATAAACCGTCCTATCAGATTGGTCACACGAAATGAAGAGACCGTTCTAGGGCGTCGTCTGAATGAGGATACTTACACCATTCAGGTTATAGATTCTAACGAACGACTGCGATCATTTCGGAAGTCAGATTTGGTTACGTACGAGGTTAGCATGCAACCAAGCAAAGGGCCGACAGAACTGTCGGGTGACGAAGTCGCGGATGTGGTCGGCTATTTATTAACATTGCGAGGTCAGTAATGAAATTGCACAGTCTTTTAAAAGAGATAGTCATTATCTCGGTTGTTTTTGTGTCTCAGGGGTCGATAGGTCAAGTTCCTTACGAGCGCATTTTAAACTCAAGCGATGAACCCCAAAATTGGCTAACCTATAACGGCGGCTACATGAGCCAGAGGCATAGCTCACTGCAGCAGATCAATCGCGATAATGTGAATGAGCTGGAGCTTAAGTGGGTGCTACAAAATCAAGTCTTCGGTGCGTGGCAATCCAACCCTATTATTGTCGATGGCGTAATGTATGTGACGGAGCGACCTAACAGTGTTATGGCGGTAGATGCGGTAACTGGTCGTGTGTTCTGGAAATACCGACACCAAAATGCTGATAACTCTCTTGTCTGTTGTGGAGCGAACAATCGTGGTGTCGCAGTTTTAAATGACAAGGTCTATATGGGAACACTGGATGCTCATCTTGTNGCTCTTGATCGAATAAATGGGCAGCTGCTCTGGAAAGTCGAAGTCGGGGATGTAAATCTAGCCTATTCGGTCACTATGGCCCCTTTAGCCGTCAAGGATAAGATAATGGTTGGAGTAGGCGGGGGTGAATTTGGAATTCGAGGTTATGTAGCTGCATTCGATGCCGAAACCGGAGAGCAAGCTTGGAAGACCTACACGATTCCGGGTCCCGGTGAGCCCAATCATGATAGTTGGGAGGGCGATGACTGGGAACACGGAGGGGCCCCCGTCTGGATTACCGGTTCTTTCGACTCTGACTTAAATCTAACCTATTGGGGAGTTGGTAATCCCGGACCTGATTGGAATGCTGGCCAACGGCCTGGCGACAATCTTTACTCTGACTCCGCTATTGCTTTGGATGCAGATACAGGTGAGCTGAAATGGTATTTTCAGTTCACTCCGAATGATGCTTACGATTATGACTCAGTCCAAGTTCCGGTGCTGGCCGATATAGAGTTCAGAGGGGAAGCTAAAAAGGTAATGATGTGGGCAAACAGAAATGGCTATTTCTATGTGTTGGATAGAACTAACGGACAGTTCCTGGAAGGCAAGCCCTATGTAAAAGTGAACTGGTCAAGTGGGCTTGACGAGAATGGGCGCCCAATTCCGTCACCCCAGCCTGAGGGCATGCCCACCTACCCGGGCAACCAGGGAGGAACTAATTGGTATCCTCCGTCTTACAGTCCGAGCACCGGCCTTTTCTATTTTAGCGCTTGGGAAAATTATGCCACGATATACAGAGCAGAGGAATCCGAGTACATTCCTGGTCGCGCATTTCTGGGTGGAGGCTTTTCTGTTTTAGCACCTTCTCCTGGTGCTCCAACTATCGGTATAGGTAGAACTAACCCTATAAACAACTGGACTAATGAAGTGGGCTTCGCTTCATTAAAGGCTATGGATCCGCAGACTGGCGAGGCAGTCTGGTCATACAATCAGTTCGATGTGAGTGACAGCGGTATGTTGACCACTGCATCGGATCTGCTATTCACGGGCGGTCGAGAAGGTTATTTTCACGGAATCGATGCCCAGTCAGGTGACTTGCTCTGGAACGTTAACTTGGGCGGTCAAATAGTAATGGCTCCGGTCACTTATATGGTGGATGACATTCAGTATGTGTCTGTAATATCCGGCAATAGCTTATCGACTTTCGCTCTAGAAGAATAAAGAGTCAGGTATTCTTCTATGAAAAATACTAATTTATTTTTTTTCGTAATTATATGTGTTCTTGCTTCGGTTTCTTTTGCGCAGGTAAGAGATAATCGCTTCAATCCAAGCGCAGACTTCTCAATTGATTACAATTTTTTCAAAATGCGTACAGGCAGACCAATTGGGTCAACCGCTGGGATTTCAGTTAGCCCGGACGGAGAAAGTATATGGGTATTCGATCGCTGTGGTGCAAACGATTGTGTGGGCTCTGATTTGGATCCTATTATGCAGTTCGATCTAGAGGGAAATCAGCTGACTAGTTTTGGCGCGAACATGTTTGTACGACCTCATGGTTTGCATATTGATTTTGAGGGAAACGTTTGGGTTACCGATGGAGAGGGGCCAAACGGTGAAGATCCCCGCCGTGAGGGCAAGGGACACCAAGTGTTTAAGTTTAGCCCAAATGGGGAAGTTTTGATGGCGCTTGGTAAACCGGGAGTTGCCGGTGAAGGCGATTATGAATTCAATCAACCTTCCTCTGTTTTGGTTGCACCTGATGGAAACATTTTCGTAGGCGATGGTCACGGCGGTGCCTCTAATAGTCGAATTATGAAATACAACTCTTCTGGAAAATTTCTTCTCAGTTGGGGTAGTCATGGTTCTGAAGCTGGTCAGTTTGCCGTACCTCATGATCTGGCCATGGATTCGAGNGGGAGACTTTTTGTTGGTGATCGGGGTAATAACAGGGTCCAAATTTTTGATCAAGATGGAAACTTTATTGTCGAGTGGGAACAGTTTGGTCGTCCGAGCGGATTATTTATTGATGACAATGATATGCTCTACGTCACCGACTCTTCCTCGGAGAATCGAGGACCCGCGCGATCATCAAAAAATAGTTCTCCTTACGCAGAAGGCGTAAGAGTGGCTAATGTTAAAGACGGATCCGTTACNCTCTTTCTAGATGATCCGCAAGAAAATGGATCTCAAGAAGGGATAGCCGTGGACAAAGCTGGAAATATCTATGGATCTCTTACGGGNGGCAGGGCACTGAGAAAATACCTGCTCAGGTAAACATTTGTTACAAAACCTTTGTCTTCTTTTGATCCGTTTGTCCGATGTAATGGTCTGACCTACCATATTAAAGCGTTNCGNACGGGGTCGTCTTAAATTCACAATTTGTTACTTATTCGATCAGCTGGCTGTGTAATACTGAAAATCCGCAGATGGCATGCTGCCTGTGATGAGGGACATACAGGTTACGTAGAAAGATTTTTAGTCAATTATAGGGTCGAGAAAGGTTTGTTAATGTTACGAAATATCTTCCTTCTTATTTTCCTTGCGGCGAGCCCATTTGCAGCTGCTCAGGATAATGTTGGCGATGAATCTACTGTGGTCTACAACAACGATTATTTTGCGCAGTGGTCTCCAGTTACGGCTCAAGACATGATAGACAGGATTCCGGGTCTTACCGAGGGGGGGTCAAGCCGAGGGGGATTTAGTGGCCGCTCGAGTGGAGGTTTTGGCGGTGGCTTCAGCGGTTTCAGAGGCGGCNGCAGGGGCGGTCGCGGCTTTGGCAATGGTAATCGTGGAAGCGAAATCTTAATCAACGGGAAACGGACAGCGGGAAAAAACAATAGTACAGGGACTCAGTTAGCAAGAATCACCTCCGATCAAGTGGATTATATTGAGATTATCCGTGGAACATCTGGAGAGCTAGATGTCAGAGGTAGCGGGCAGGTCGTTAACGTAGTTCTGACAGAGGTTTTCTCTGATGTTTCCGTTCAGTACGAGGTGTCCGGACAACAGTTAGAGGACAACGTCGTCGCGCCAAATGGTTCCGTCTCAGTAAGCGGCACTCGGGGCGGTCTTGACTACCAAGTGCAGGGTCAGATTGGAGAAAATCATGGAGTCACTACCTACAAAGAGAGTTCCATTCTCGGGGATTTTTCACCGAATGATTACATCTACCGAAAGGATATTGATGATCGCGAAAACTTCAGCTTAAGTGGTAACTTAGGATATGAAATAAATGGCAGTAGCAGTGCGCGGTTCAACGCACAGTATAGCGAAGGCACCTCTCGCACTGATCTGAATCGTAAAACTACTAATTTACAAACTTTGCCAGTCGTCGATTCCTATCAGCGGGAAGATATTCGAGGTGAGATTAATAATTGGGAGATTGGCGGGGATTATGAATACAATACAGCTCGAGGCGACCGCTTTAAAATTTTACTTATTAGTAATTCTTTTACCCCTGAACGTCTTCGGGAAAGATGGAATCTAACCGGACCTTACGCGGAAAGTAAGAACCTTTTTCTTGATTCAGCGAGCACCACTCGAGAGAGGATCGTCAGGAGCAGCTATACACTCGACCTATTTCGTGGCAGTCAAGACATTGAGTTCGGTGCTGAGCGNGCTCAGACTATACTCGATTCTTCTCTCGCACTTGGGGTGCTTAACCCCAGCGGCATAGCTTCGGCGGCCTTAGGAGGTCTGGTTTCCGTGAACGTACCGAATGCTCGCTCAACAGTCGAGGAAATGAGATACGAGCCTTTCATTATCCACAATTGGGTGTTTAACTCGAGGATGTCTCTAGAAAGTTCAGTTTTGTATGAGGATTCTAAAATTTCACAGAGAGGTCAAGTTTCAAAAGAGAGAAATTACGATTACGTCAAGCCTAAGCTCGATTTTAGATATGACCTGACCCCTACAATACAACTTAGAGGCACCATGGAGAAGATTGTGCAGCAGCTCAGTTTTAATGATTTTGTTGCTGCCCTTGATACACGTGATGAGGATCGTGATGTTCAATTTGGAAACGAGAACTTAAAGCAAGAGTGGTACTGGAATTACGAACTTAATGCGGAGTACCGCCTTCCAAACGATATAGGGGTTGCCAGTGCTAGAGTTTTTTATGAAGATTGGACAGACAGAATCGAGAGAATAGATGTTTCGCCATCCAAAGATAACCTGCAGGGGGCTAATGGAAATGTTGGGGATGGTGAGAAGTATGGTGCAGAAATCAATAGTAGCACTAGAATGCGAATGATCGGGCTACCCAATTTGCTCATTAATGCTTCCATTAGCGTAGAGGACTCAAGAATTACAGACCCTTTTTTAGGAATAGATAGACGGTTTAGTTTCAGTTGGAGGGGTCGACAAACTTTAAGTTTTCGCCATGACTTGCCTTCTAAGAGAATTAATTGGGGGATCAGGTATAGTAATAGTCAAGATGGCAATCGGAAGTTTTATGACCTGATAGACATCGAAGTCTGGGACTCTGATCCATTTGTAACAG
>PAWK01000014.1 GCA_002714195.1 Gammaproteobacteria bacterium
CAATAGATCCTCCGCTCAACAGGCTCAATGCAGTGCCATTCAAAAAATCGCGTCGATTTATTGTTGTGCCCTTATCTGTCTTAGTCACACTGCAGCCCCTTAGCATTTAAACAATCGAGATTTTCAATGCAAACACCCCTAGTCTGCAAGCTTTATCATGCCTTTATCCAACTAAAAGACCAAATATTCTAGCACCGAATCTGACTAATTTACTTTTACAGCTTCTCAAAATTTCATTATTCTCTATGGCTATAGAATTATAAAAACCTCATAAGGCATTCTATTACGCGAGTGCAATCTAAAAGGAGGATTCACATGATAAAAGACTTGGGAGATTCGAACCCAATACGGGCATTAAACATAATCACCATCGTACTTTGCATCCTGATGCTAGGATTAACCTGCCTATCTGCATCTGCCCAGCACGTAAACTACCGAGAAAATAACGGAGACTGGCGTTACATTGGCGGAGATGCCGGTCACACTCGATCAACCCCTCTAAATCAAATCACCGCTGAAAATTTTGAGAGTCTAGAGATTGAATGGAGCTGGAATGATGCCAGCTTCGGCTCTACACCTCCACGCTCAACACCCGTGTATGCAAACGGAAAACTCTTCACTGTAGCCGGTGCCCGACGACACGTTGTTTCGATAGATCCTGCTAGTGGAGAGACGCTTTGGAGCTTTCGCGAACCCAATACATTCCGCTGGGAATACTCCATGCGAGCTCCTTGGGGTAAAGGTATCGCTTATACCGAACTTGACGGTCGTGGTGTCGTGCTCATCGTAACACCAGCTTTTTTTCTTTACGCCCTTGATGCCGAGACAGGTAAACCCCTAGAGAGCTGGGGACAACCTGTTCCACTTGATGGCTTTGAAGAAACTGGTGTGGTCGATATGATTCCAGATCTGGTACGTGACTGGGGCCCTTGGCTAAATTCTGGCCAGGAGTATGATCCGGATATAGGGATCCCACTAGAGCTGGGCTACATCACCAATTCATCCCCGCCCATTGTCGTTAACGACACAATTGTCGTGGGCAATTCTGCAGAGCAAGGGTACAACCAGACGAGAACTGAAAATGTCCCGGGTGACATCCTTGGTTACGATGTTCGGACTGGAGAGTTTAAGTGGAAATTTCACGTAATACCNCGCCCNGGNGAGGTNGGGCATGAAACCTGGGAGAATGATGCTTGGTCATATACAGGCGATGTCTCCTCTTGGGCACCACTATCNGCAGATCCAGAATTAGGGCTCGTTTATATCCCNACCAATGCTGCAACAATAGACTTTTACGGTGGATTTCAACCTGGGGATAATTTGTTTAGTGCAAGTTTGATCGCGCTTAATGCAGACACNGGTGAACGAGCGTGGCACTTCCAGATGGTCCATCATGATGTCTGGAATAACGATACACCGACAGCTCCACTCTTAATGGATGTTGAAGTGGACGGGAGAATGGTNCCCGGTGTTTTTCAAGCNNCTAAGCAAGCATTTCTCTATTCCTTTAATCGAGAAACTGGCGAGCCAATTTGGCCNATTGTAGAGCGTCCTGTATCTGCGTCAAACGTGCCCGGNGAGAAATTATCACCTACCCAACCATTTCCAACAAAACCTGCTCCCTACGATNTTCAAGAGCTCACCCATGAAGGNTTGATAGACTTTACTCCGGAACTACGCGATGAGGCGCTTGAGATTGTTGCTGATTATAAACTTGGCGGGATATTCAACCCCCCGATACAGAAAGATAATCCAGANGGACTTACTGGCTCTATCTGGTGCCCCGGAGAACTTGGNGGTACNAACATTACTGGCCCACCCGCGGCAGACCCNTCAACAGGCATCATATACACTATCTCACGAACAAATTGCGGCTGGCGGACGATAGTACCCGGCGAAGAGAGGGACATTCTCCTAGAACGACCAACGGGGGTGACAATTGCCGATTACGCCGTTGGAATGGGAACTCCTAATGGAGTTCGAGGCCCGCGAGGGTTACCCCTGGAGAAGCCTCCTTACAGCCGGATTACAGCGATCGACTTAAATACAGGTGAACATCTATGGTGGATTCCAAACGGAGGTACGCCCCGATTTGTTCAGGAGCATCCCGCGCTTCAAGGACTAGATATCCCCCCGACAGGTAACATTAATCACTCGGCCTTAATGGTAACTCCAACTATGCTCCTTCATACAGCGATAGGTGATGATGGCGAAACTCCTCATATGTTCGCTATTAACAAGGAGACAGGTGATCGCTTAGGAAGCATTGAGTCACCGGGACTAGGCATGTATGGCATGATGTCTTATGAACACAACGGAAAGCAGCGAATTGTATTGCAGACGCCAGGCCAACTAGTAGCCTACAGCTTGGCGTCAGATTGAAGCAGCGGTCTGATTTCCATGACCTTTATTTTGGACTTTTTAAGTCGNTTTTCGCCGANCGGCTTAAGAAGTCCTTTTGTATCAATAAATCAAGAATAATAAAAGGCTACATGACTCTTTTCTAAAATATTTGGAATCACAGCTTCTCCTCTCTGATTTTAAACCTTACAATATCGTCAATTAACATAGTAAGCTAAGCTTGAATTCAAGGAATTTGAACATTATGAAAGACAACAAAATTAGTCGNTTCCCAATCCCTGAAATTGATGCGCTGCCCGAGGATATAAAAACTAGAATTCTAGAAGTGCAAGAAAAGTCTGGGTTCATTCCAAATGTATTTTTAGCACTAGCTCATCGGCCAGACGAATTCAGAGCCTTTTTTTCATATCACGACNCGCTTATGAATAAGGAATCCGGNCTTTCTAAGGGTGAAAGAGAAATGATTGTTGTTGCAACATCAGGACTAAATGAATGCATATATTGTGTAGTNGCTCANGGNGCCATTTTGAGAATTCGAGAAAANAACTCACTTATTGCAGACCANATAGCTACAAATTATANGAAGGCAGATATCTCAGATAGACAACTTGCAATGCTAGACTTCGCCGTCAAGGTNTCGCAAGACGCGAGCNNAATTTCAAAAGAAGATATTCANGCCTTGGCNTCATATGGATTTAGTGAGCAAGATGTCTGGGATATTGGNTCAATCGCTGCCTTTTTTGCCCTTTCAAANCGGTTGGCGAACATGGCAAATATCCGACCAAATGATGAGTTCTATCATATGGGCAGAATTGAAATAGGCTAGAGTCAAAAAAAGATTAATGTTAAAACTAGCTTAGGCGCGTTTCCTTACCAACATTTTTTGAAGCCCNTCCAAGACAAGTTGACGACTTTGGTTGTGTACCGTCGCTCGCAGAGTGATTACACCTGTACTCTTAGATGGGGTCAACTCAACTATTTCAAGGGCTGGGTATACAGTATCCCCTCTGTATACAGGCTTAAGAAATTTAGCGCTATGTTCTAACAAGCCTATAAGACTGCTATGTAGCTCATGCGGCAAATTTCCAGCTCCTGGAGCGCATAGCGCGGATACTTGCAAGCCATGAGCCAACAGATCACGATGGCCTAAACGCTTACAGTACTCAAGATCATAATGGATTGGGTGATTGTCTAATGACAATGATTGAAAAGCTGAAAAACTGGCATCTCCTAATGTTCTGGACGGGATTATAAATCGTTCACCAATTTCAAGATCTTCAAAATAGCGTGATTTCGTTAAGTGATGATTTTCTGGGTCAAAATTTGGATCTGCTTGTTCTGCCATATTGATATCTTATCCAACGTAAGTAGCCATGCTTTTATAGGACTATCTGGGCTCTGTGTGCTGTCAACTAAGGACTCCACCTTCTTTGTAAAGCTGCTCTATCTATTGCTTTGCCGGACAAATAGACATTGTTGATTGTCCTCGTATTGCGAATTTCATCCAAAGGATTTTTATCCAAGATTAAAAAATCGGCGCTGTACCCAGAGCGTAATAATCCCAAGTCATCCAACCCAAGATGCTTAGCCGCGTTGCTCGTTGCAGCAACAAGTGCTTGCATCGGCGACATTCCAAGGCGTACATAAATTTCCAATTCCCGATGTCCCGTATACCCGAAAGGGTGATTCGGAACTGCGCCAGCGTCTGTACCTAAAACTATATCTACGCCTGCCTCAATCATATCCATAAAACTGTTTGTTAATTCAGCCTCTACTTGAGGTGAATTACGGTATCTTAAAAAGCGTCGGCTAAAATTTGTTACCAAACCGACCATTTCATCCGCAGAGTATATTTGATTAAGAAAATCGTCTTCTCCTATCGCTTCCTGCCTAAGCTCTCCAAGACCCCAATTGGGGACGACGAAGGCGCCAGCCGTTCGAATTTNCGTTGCAATATCTTTACTTAAATCAGAACCAATACGGCCATGCAAAAATCCGTGAGCTCCTACTTCTAAAAGCGGCGGTATGTCGGAGGCAAACTGTTGATGCACAAACACCTTTAAGCCAAAATTATTTGCCTCATCAATAACGGCCGTATAAAGCTCGGGACTGAGTTTTGACTGACTCCCGCCTCGGTCATCGACCCAAATTTTAATGAATTTAAATCCCTTCTCAGACACAATTCTGACCTGCTCTCGAGCCTGAGCCGGATTCTCTAAGCCATATAAAACGGTTTCACCAAATCTTGTTTCTACAGCCAACGCGTGTGTAAGAAATTGATCATTTGGTCCCTGATTTGGGGGAGCCATCCCTGCAGCAAACAGAACGCGGGGACCAACAAATTCTCCAGATTTTCGTTCGCCCTCCAGGCTGTTCATCAAAGTCAAGGAATCACTTCCAGCAGAGAAAACAGCGCTAAATCCATAAAAAGCATATTGCTCAAGATTATCGATAAGATTTGTTAACCCATAATTATGCGCACCCCAATCTTTCCTACCTTGATAACCTAAATGCGAGTGACCATCGATTAAGGCCGGCATGATGGTTTTGCCCTCGGCGTCGATGACTAAGGCATCAGCGGGTTCGGCTTGATCAATTGAAACTCGCGTGATTACGTCATTCTCAAATTGCAATGATCCACTTTCTATCACGGAACCATCACCAACAATGATTCGAACATTTTTAATAAAGACCTTACTAGGAAGTTCATTTTGCTGACCATAAGTGGTCACAAAGTTTATAATAAGAACCTGCAAAAATACCAAAAACCATAGGCAAAACTTGATGAAACACCGAAACATTAAAAACCCCAAAATTATCCGCATTNAGTGCGGATTTTTAGATACGAGCGTTAACCAAAAATACTACCCGCTTTAACAATAAATATCATCGGTTAATGGTCGATACTTCATCTTAGTATTGGTTGCATAAATTTCACAGGATTACAGAATGGATGACATGAATCTAACCGCAGGCGTAACACTCGCCCTCTTAATTCAGTATTTTATTTTCTCTTTATTTGTCGGCGCCGCGCGGTATAAAACCGGCATAAAAGCTCCTGCCACGACTGGAGATCCATTCTTCGAGGCGACCTTTAGAGTTCAGCACAACACCCTCGAGCAGCTAATTCATGTCATACCTGCTCTTTGGATCTGCTCTTATTTTTTCAGCCAAACATTTGCTGTTATTTGCGCAAGCATATTTTTAGTTGGGCGAGTCCTCTTTTTTGTTGGCTACCGAACAGCCCCAGAAAAGAGGGCTCCAGGGTTTATCATGGGCTGGATTTCTTCGATTGGGCTGATTTTAGGGGGGGCTTGGGGAGTTACACTTAGCCTTATAAATTAGAGAATTACGACTAGTTTGGTTACCTTTTTTAAGCTCAGACTGGTACTCTTAGAGACTAATCAAACAAATACTACGTGGAATGGATTTTGTTAGATAACATTCATACCTCTTGCTCTGTTACCAGGAAGGAGGCCCTAAAGTTAGCAGATATTTCAGACACGGCGGCACTCTGCAAAATCGCTCGCGGAATGAGAGATAGTCACTTTGGTAATAATGTTACTTATTCTAAAAAAATCTTTCTGCCTCTAACCTATTTATGCAGAGACGTTTGCCATTACTGCACTTTTGCCAAAACTCCCCGCCGAATCGAGAATCCGTATCTCTCCGTTGATGAGGTTCTGTCTATCTGCAGCCAGGGCGCAAAATTAGGCTGTCAAGAAGCACTTTTTACACTAGGAGAAAAGCCAGAGCTGCGCTATAAGGTGGCTAGGGAGGCGTTGGCAACATTAGGATTTGAAACCACGCTACAGTATGTTGCACACGTTGCTGAGAGAGTCATGACCGAGACTGGTGTCTTACCTCACATCAACGCAGGAAATCTTACCGAGCAGGAGATTACATATCTTCGAAAAGTTAGTGGCTCAATGGGAATTATGCTCGAGTCCGCTTCGCAAAGGTTATGCGAGAAAGGTATGCCTCACTATGGCTCGCCAGACAAAATCCCAGAGGTTCGGATTCATACCATGGAGCTAGCAGGGCGGCAAAATGTTCCGTTCACTACTGGAATACTTATAGGTATCGGCGAAACTCGATTAGAAAGGATCGAATCACTTTTAGCTATTCGAAGTGTTCATGAGACTCATGGGCATATACAAGAAATAATAGTCCAAAACTTTCGTGCAAAACCAGATACTAAAATGCGTTCTGCTCCAGAGCCAGACCTCAATGAACTTCTTTGGACTATTGCCGTCTCACGCCTAATATTTGGGCCAGAAATGAGCATTCAGGCTCCCCCAAATCTGAGCCCAGGAGTACTTCCTCAGCTAGTCAATGCCGGCATAAATGACTGGGGCGGAGTTTCACCACTCACCCCTGATCATGTGAATCCAGAAGCTCCTTGGCCACACTTAGAAAATTTAGCCCGAGAGACTGAAGCAGCAGGCAAATTTCTGGAGCAGCGGTTAACGATTTATCCCGAGCACATCAAAGAAATCGAAAAATGGGTCGACGTTAGTGTCAGGTCAACCGTTTTAAATCTATCTGATGCAAGTGGGTTTGCCAAAAGAGACCAATGGGTCCCTGGGGAAAGGAAACCGATACCATCATTAGAGAAAAATTTGCTTCAGAGATCGATCACCAAAAGCTCTGCCTCNGCTGAAGTGAGATCAATAATTAAAAATATACAGAAAACGTCTCGGCCGAAAATATCCGAGCTAGCAACATTATTTGAAAGCCGNGGAGCAGATTTTAACTACATCGCGAGAACCGCAGACGATTTACGAAAAAAATATAATGGTGATGAGGTAACCTACGTTGTAAATCGAAATATTAATTATACGAATGTGTGCTATTTCAAGTGCCAATTCTGTGCCTTTTCTAAGGGGAAAGCGAGTGAAAATCTCAGGGGAAAGCCNTATGACATAAGCGCTGAGGAAATCGCTCGCCGCTGCTCAGAGGCATGGTCTAGGGGTGCTACGGAAGTTTGTATGCAAGGCGGGATTCATCCTGATTACACTGGTCAAACCTACTTAGATATCCTTTCAACGGTCAGGGCTGCTGAGCCAGAGCTTCATATACACGCCTTTTCGCCATTAGAAGTATGGCAAGGAGCGGAAACTCTTGGCATTTCTTTAAAAGAGTTTCTTGAACAACTTAAATTAGCCGGACTGTCTACGTTACCCGGAACTGCCGCGGAGATTCTTGATGATGAAGTAAGAAAATCTCTTTGCCCCGACAAAATCAACACATCACAGTGGCTGGAAGTCATGAAAACAGCTCATCAGGTAGGTTTCAAGACGACAGCGACCATCATGTACGGACACATTGAATCCCCTATACATTGGTCAAATCATTTGACAGCCATCCGAGAATTACAGCTTCAGACGGGAGGCTTCACAGAATTCGTTCCTCTACCCTACGTCCCAATGGAGGCGCCTATGTATCTAAAAGGCAAATCTCGGCGTGGTCCTAGTTTCAGAGAAGCCATTCTAATGCATTCAATTTCCCGTATTGCTTTTGAAAACCTTATAAGCAATATTCAGACTTCATGGGTGAAAATGGGTCAAGATGGCGTACGCGCTTGCCTAAACGCCGGAGCGAACGATATTGGTGGTACCTTAATGAACGAAAGTATTACAAGAGCTGCNGGGGCAGACCATGGGCAGGAATGGCANCCTTCAGACATGGAGGAAGCTATTTTNAAGATGGGTAGAACTCCGAAAATGAGGACAACGAACTATGAGGCAGCTCCTCAAAAAATGAAGAAGCTAGCTTTTAAGGCGTCAACTTTAAGACAGATAGAAAACACGGCAGCGCAAAAACTTCAACGTAGTAAAAAGTTAGATAACATCAGTCAAGTATTATAGATCTTAACTCCAAAAAGTAGTCGTTAACGCTGTTCAACAGTTATTTAGCGCGTCACTTAAAATAAGGAATTCTTAACTAATGAAAGTAGCAGTAACTGGGGCAAATAGTAGTGTAGGCAAGAATTTGCTGGCACGTTTATGTAAAGAGCAAGACATAACCATAATCGCTGGGGTACGCAGTGAAAAAGCTATATCAGATTTACCTGAAAGTTCATCAATCAACCCCGTAATTATTAATTACGATGATACTANCTCACTCCAAAAAGCGCTTGATGGAAGTGATGTTGTAATACACTTAGCGGGAATCTTGATTGAGAGCAAACATTCTAATTATGCAANTGCAAATGTCGCAGCNACGGCTGCGATAGTCGATGCCGCAAAAAAGAGTGGGGTAAAAAATCTCATTTTTATAAGCGTGGTAGGAGCAAGCCCAAAATCAAGAAATGCTTATTTTCGCTCAAAGGGAGTGGCGGAGGAGTTAATCCTTGAGTCCGGCCTAGGAGCAAGGATATTGCGCACACCAATCCTTTTTGGTCGACAAGCTGCAGGCTCACAAGCCATCGTTGGAATGATTTCTTCTGGACAAGCAAAGCTACTAGGCGGTGGGCATTACCAAATGCGACCTTTAGATATTGACGATCTCTCTGAAGCCTTAACGATACTCTGCTCAACAACTATGAAGGATCAAATCACTTATGAACTTGTTGGACCTGAAAGCGCTTCGTATCGAGACTTAATAGAAATGACGGCTAAAATCATGGGGAAGGAGGTTTCATTNGGAACCATACCTATCTTCCTAGCAAAATTCGGAGCCGCAATTACTAGTATTTTNAAAGGCGGAGGTATTACGCCTACCGTTATTGATGTGATAACTCAAGATGAGGTAGTTAAAGCTAACGCTGATAGTGAAATAGGTATTACACTTACCCCTTTGCAGCAAACCTTAAAACACATGAGTAACCTTGGCGACGGATATGACAGATAACAATCAAGCAGAAGAATTGAAAGGATCGGGCGAGGAAGAATCGGAAAGTGCAATGCCTCAAAAAAAGACTAGCCCAGCAGGAAGGATTTTATTTCTTATCATAACAGCCATGTGCTTCGTTTACCTATACTATCGGTTAAACGGGGCTGCGAGCAGAGAGGGTCTCTCGTTAACCGCCTACATGACTGAAGTATTTTCTAACGTAGCTTGGGTGCCTTGGTTAGGTTTGATGATCGCCTATTCCCTATTCTATTTTTTCGTGGATACGTTAGTAGTTACTCGCGCACTGAACTGGTTTTTAGCAGAGATTAAATACAAGGATATTCTACCTATTCGCGCGAGCGCATACATCATATCTATTTTTAACGAACAGATCGGTAAAGGCGCCATGGCCTACTACCTGAATAAACGGGACCAAATTCCGGGGTGGGAAGTTGGCTCAGTCATGCTGTTCATTATGTTTTGCGAGGTTTTCTATTTACTAGTTTGGGCCTCAATTGGTTATCTGGCTGGCGGTGAAGGATTACCGGACGCATTCAGCCTGATGCCTGTGATAACAGCGGGTTCAGCGATATTCTTTGTAGTTTGGCTACTATACTTTCGCGGAATCTTATTACCGAACAATGAGTTTCGCAAAAAGAGAATACTCGACGCCTTCAAACAAGCCGAATTAAAACATTACTTAATGTTTTTGATATTGAGATCACCAGCACTACTGGCGGCCGTTATTGTTTATTCCATTGCATTAAACCTTTTTGGAGTCGAAGCTTCATTCATGGAGCTTCTTCCCTACTTGCCAGTTATATTTTTTGCGGCAGCAGTTCCAACGCCCATGCGTGCCGCCGCAATAACATTCTGGGTAATATTGTTTCCAGAGAACGAGGGACAAATGGCGGCCTTCGGTTTTGTGCAACATAATTTCTTTATCCTATTTAACGCTGTCATAGGTCTAGTCTTTTGGCGAAGGGCTCAGAGAGAACTTTTTAACTAATCATGGCGAATCTGCTAACCGCGGTTCGTCTCGCTCTTACCNTACCTGTCACACTGGANTTTGCATATAACGGGCTCTTATCGGGATGGGTACTNCTACTTCTGATTATGCTTGCATGCGTGACAGATTTTTTTGATGGCAAAGTGGCCAGAGCAACAAATACAGCTTCAGCAAAGGGTCAGTTATTTGATCATACTACGGACTTTATCTTTGTCACTCTAGGTTTAACTGGGTGCGCCATTTCTGGTCTAATCAACCCCTATTTACCAGCCCTCATCCTGATTGCTTTTAGCCAATATGTTATCGACTCATACTATCTNCATAAGCAGAAAGAACTGAAGATGAGCTTTCTGGGAAGATGGAACGGTATATTGTATTTCGGACCCCTATTTTTCTTAGCCACCTCCAAAATTACGCTCGGTGAAGACTTCAAGGAACTGATGGAGCTGATGGGTTCTATTTTTGCTTGGACCCTATCAGCAAGCACATTACTGTCCATTGTTGATCGAAGTTTAGCGCCCTTAAGAAATCCTAATTGAGAATAATTTCAATCGTTAACAAATTCAACTTGATGACTAGGCAGATAGCCTATCCTNTGAGCCACTGCAACCANGCGGTTAGTNGATCCTAATTTAAAGGGGCCCGTGTATACTCGCCAGCTTTCATCAAGAGCTGCCTCGTAAGGGATGATCTGAAAGGCAATATTAGCTCCCGGTGTGTCGGAACTGATTTGAACTTTGCCGTTCTTTAAAAAAATACTTGGCGGCTTTGTTGTGGGTTGAGTTCCTCCAGGCCAAAGCTCTTTGATCAATTCGTCCTCCGGTTTGAATCCAAGATCTTTGAAACCGGAAAGCCANCTATCCAGCTCCACACGCAACTCAATCAATTTGTCAGAATATGCTGNATCCTCGGCAAGATTTTGTAGTTCGTGCGGATCATTTTCAATATCAAAAAGTTCTTCANGGGGCTTTTGNTGCCTAAACCATTGCGCCTGATTTTGATTTAACTNTCCTTGCTCATTTAATCGCAGAAGCTCTTGCATTATTGGCATTTGCTCTCTGTAGGGTAGCGGCAAATAATATGGCTTATCGAGATTATAGTTCCGTAAATATTTAAACCGGGAATCTCTAACCGCGCGAATAGTGTCATACTCATTATCAAAACGGTCCGCCGCAGCATGGATATAATTCCTCGGAGGCGTTTCGACGAACTCTCCGAGAAATGCGCGGCCATCACTGTATGACGGAGGCCGAATACCTGCGAGTGATAACGTTGTCGACTTAAAGTCTACAAAACTAACTAACTGATCATCAGTTTCACCTGCTCGCCATTTGTTTGGAAATCGTATNATAAGAGGAACCTCTATTCCTGAATCATATAGCAGCCTTTTCTGGCGAGGTAACGGGCCTCCGTGATCACTATAAAAGAAGATGATTGTGTCTTCGACTAAGCTATCTTCCTCCAATTGGTTGAGAATCCTTCCAACTTGTTTATCCATGGAGACGATGTTGCTATAGACTTGACGGATATCGTTCAAGCTGATNTCTGTGGTTGGTAAGTAAGGTGGCACTGGAACATCTAGATCTTTTGAAACTAGAGAGGGAGCATCTGCCTGTCTCCAGATTTGAGACTCATGTGTAATCCCCAGATTAAAAACTGAGAAAAAGGGTTGGCCAAGGTCTCTGTTTCGCCAATGCGCTTGNGAGCTGCTTTCGTCCCAAGCTGTGACCGGCGCACGAAACTGATAGTCCTCTTTTGCATTGTTTGTTGTGTAATAGCCAGCCTCGCGAAAATACTGGCTTTGCATTTTCATGTAAGGCGGAGGAACCGCCTCATACGGAATCAAACCTTCGGGGCCTTCATCAATCACGCTTCTCGTTCTCATGTGATGTGCCCCAATATGATTTTGATACATTCCTGTCGCAATAGCTGCCCTACTTGGAGCACAAACGCCAGATGTTGAAAACACATTTGTATATCTAACACCCTCTTCTGATAAACGCGAAAGGTATGGTGTTTCCACGGTTTGATCACCAAAAGGCGGGATAATTGGACTTAAATCTTCCGCAACGATCCATAAAATGTTCGGTCGCTCAGGCAGTCTAGGCTGAGATGAATCTAATTTTTCAAGATGCTTGCAACCAAACAGTGCAACCAGTAACGTAGAAAATAATGACAACCTGAGCAGTTTTTTCATTGTTCAATATCAGTATTGCTAACATAATAGAAGTTACAAGTTTACATGGTTTCAAAGGCAGAGAAAGTCATATTTCCAAACACTAAATTTTACGTCCTAAGCCTATTCTTTATAATTGGCTCAGATGAAACTATCAGAGCTCAAACTTCTGATATAGAGGCACTCTTTGCACTCATAAATGAACGGCTGACTTATATGGAGCATGTTGCCCTCTATAAAGAGAGAGCCAAATCACCCATTGAGGATATGCAAAGAGAAGCGATCGTAATAAACGACGCCGTTAGAAACGCGAACGAGCTTGGTTTATTTGGTCCATCTGTTGAATCTTTTTTCAAAATTCAAATCAATGTAGCTAAGGCTATCCAATATCGCTATCGTGCAGATTGGCTAAGCACACCCCCTACATTTATCCCTCTCGATCTTCAGCAAGTCATCCGCCCTAAACTTTCAGAGCTAGGAGAGTCAATCGTAAAAGAACTCGCTACTTTGTATCTTAATGATGGACTGATAAGTGAAGAACATAGGAGTTTATTTCATGACGCCATCAACACAGATAATGTCAGTCTGCAAGATAAAACCAGATTGTTTGATAGCTTACTGACCATTACAACGCAGAAATAGCCAATTCCATTAAAATGAAACCGGGTTTTATGTATAGTTGGAAGCAAGCGACCGCGTCGTAAAACTTTAGGACAAGCCCATGAGTCAACTCAATTCTGTCAACTTCATAATTTCGAAAATTAGTACTAGCGCGTTGCTTTTATTTTGTGCTTCAAGTTGGGGGCAGCAACACTTAGTCCCCATTGCCGAGGAAACTTTAGATGCTTTTAACAGAGTCACCGCTTATGAGAAAGTCCAGTCTTCTCTGCAAAGGATTATGGAGAGAGAGTCCGACACCATTCGAGAGCAATTCCGTATCACTGAAATACCTGCACCTCCATACAAAGAGCAAGAAAGGGCAGCCTACTTTTTAGAGCAGATGCGCGCTCGAGGCTTGCAGGATGCGTATTTGGACGATGAAGGTAATGTCATCGGAATACGAAACGGAACAGGAGTAGGACCAACTTTTTTAATATCAGCCCACCTCGATACTGTATTTCCCGAGGGGACCGATACTACGGTTGAATTACGTGGGGGGCGTTATTACGCGCCGGGAATAGGCGATGATACACGAGGCCTTGCAGCCCTGCTGAGCGTTATCGAGACTTTAAGTGATAGTGGGATCGAGACCATCGGCGACATTATCTTTGCCGGCAATGTCGGTGAGGAAGGCATTGGCGACCTAAGAGGCATCAAAGCAATTTTTCGAGATAATCCCTCAATCGACGGCTATGTCTCTATTGATGGCACTCTTCTGCGGCGTATTACCAATGGAGGCACAGGAAGCCGACGGTTTGAATTCGTTTTTCAAGGTCCAGGGGGACACTCGTTCGGAGCATTTGGAAGAGCAAGCGCAATCCATGCAATGGGAAGAGCAATAGCTAAGATTTCAGATCTAGAGACGCCACGAGTACCAAAGACGACTTTCACAATAGGAACCGTCAGAGGAGGAACTTCCGTAAACTCGATTGCCGCTGAAGGCGCATTCGCCATCGATATGCGTTCAAACGACCCAAACGAGCTCGCAAAACTCGAGTCTCGCGCCAAAGAAGCAGCTTTAGAGGCGGTAGCAGAGGAAAATGCTCGGTGGAATAATGGGAAAATTTTTGTCGACTTCAACCTAATAGGCGACAGACCCGTTGGAAGAACGCCGCCAGAATCTCATATTGTTCAGGTTGCCGCGCTTACATTTGATGAACTTGGTATAGAGCTTCAAGAGTTAGGGACATCGAGCACGGACTCAAACTTACCTATGTCACTTAATATACCTGCGATAACTATAGCGGGAGGAGGCCAAGGAGGAGGTGCCCACTCACCTGGAGAGTGGTTTATTCCCCTAAACTCTCATCTCGGCCCTCAGACGGCTTTATTGATTACACTCTCAATGGTTGGAATTAAAAATGTCTCGCCACCTCTCCTAACAAATTTAGACAACTAATTTAACAAAAAAAAATCCGCTGTTACGCGGATTTTTTTCTGATTAAGTAGCATGAAAACCTTTTAAGGCATTTTAACTCTAATCCTGCTTTCGTAAGTGTCCGTAGATTAATTCCTCTGTAAATTCAACGCATTTATATTCAAGCAGCTGCATATTCTCCTCTAACCTACGATAAAGCGGAAAAGAAACTTTCCATGGCTCAGTATATACATTGGGATCCTCAAGAGTTGCTTCATACATGATAACGTTTTCGCCCATATGCGTGTATCGCTCGGTGACTTTTAGTTCTTCAGTATGATGATTTCCTGCATGGTCAAACCAGGTATCTGCGATCTGACCAGTTACGTCAATTACCAATGTGTCACCCTCATAATGAGCTATGCTATGCCCCATCCATGAATATATAGGAAACTCAAAATCGGGTTGATCCACATATACAATCCGGCTTGCACTCGCAAATTCATACGCAAACACAATATGCTCAGGAGATTGAATTATCTGAAAAGGAAAAGGTAGATAGTTTGCCCGCGGAATTCCTGGCATGTAGCACTTAACGACAGGGTCCGACTCCAACCAATTGGCTTTATTCTCCATTTGTTGCTGTCTTGCAGCAGGAGTGTAAGGAATTTCACCACCCTCGACTATACCGAGACCTCCCGGAATTGCTCCGATGGCCCCTAACTCAAACATAGGACCAAAATCTGCAGAATGTGGCTCAATATTGTAGTGAGAGCTACCAAGAGCCTGCCAAATACCACTGAAATCTGGCTTTCCATCGGCAGCCCGCGGGATATCATCACTCTGAGCTTGGGTGGTGCTGGCAAATATTAGCGTCAAAAAAGCCGCCAAAAGGTTAATAAATCTATGTTTTATGAATAACATGCCCTACTCCATTCTCTTTTTTATTAGCTGTGAGCAAATTGCTGCTGTAACGTTCTTCGATTCTAGCACAGCAAAATGCTGTCTGGTCACCAGATTTTTATATTGACAGATTTATCACCNGCTCTACAACATCAAACCGCTACCTTTGATGCATAAANTAGCCTGTAATAAACAAATAACAGGCACTTTAGATGNTCATAGAGGGTTATAATTCTTATTAANTAGAAATTTNGTGGAGTCGCACTTGGAAACACTTGCTCGTTTAGAGATTACCGCCCTGAGTATCTGGTTCCGTGAATCAGGACTCGCATTTTTCGGCTCATTAACTTTGCATTCGCTGGCGATGGCGCTCGTTGTGGGTATTAATCTCGCCATAGCGTTCCGCCTACTAGGAGTTGTNCCCACTTTTGCGTTAAAACCNCTANTGCGTTTTTATCAAATACACTGGTTGGCAGTGATACTGATTTTTCTATCAGGTCTCGCCCTGCTGCTTGCGTATCCAGCTAAAGCGCTAACTAACCCTGTTTTTTATGCGAAGTTTGCTATGCTCTCAGCTGGGTTGGTGATTGCGAGTAGAATACAAAGGCTCATTCGCACTCGAACGGAAGATGAATTGAATTCAAAAAGTGTTAAGTTGGCCGCCTTTACTTCAATAGTTGTGTGGGTAGGCACAATAACTACTGGGCGTTTCCTCGCCTATACAAACAGCGTGCTATTAGCCTCACGTTTTTTTTAGGATGNACCTATGATTGAANTGTTGTCTAGCTTTTCAAAATTCACTGGTATTTATACTTTCATGAATAGCCCTTGGGGCTGGCCCACAGCGGAATCCATCCACTTCTTAGGTCTTTGCTTGTTGATAGGGTGCGTGGGGGTATTTGATCTGAGGATGCTCGGGGTGGGTCGAGGAATTGATTACTTACAAATGCATAAACTAGTCAAGATTGGAGTTTTTGGCTATTGCCTTAATTTAATGACTGGAATTATGTTTCTCTCAACGGCTCCCGATCAGTATCTATTTAACCCTGCTTTTCAGACCAAACTCCTCTTCATGCTAATCGCNGGTTTGAACATGCTATGGTTTTATGCGTCCTACTCGAGTCAGGTTAAAGCCACGGAAGCCGCAACAAGTGTTGCTGAACCAGCGAAGATTATCGCGATGCTTTCGCTACTGTGCTGGATGGCAGTTATAATCTGCGGTCGCCTAATCACCTATTTTCGACCTCCTTACCATTGGTGTTGGTTTTGTTAATGGCNAACAAGTGCAGTNAACAGTTTTAGGGCAACGACTATCTCTAAATTGAACTGATTAGAAATAGGATTCGTTTGTAACAGTAANGNATTAGCTTAAATCTTAGACTAAAATTGAGACTATATTTTATGATGCAGCGCAAATTCCNGATAGGCGTATTCTACATCCAAGTCAACTGGTTGATAGCCGCAGCTGTTTTGGTAACTGCATTAACATTCTTGAATTTAGGAATCTGGCAACTAGGTCGAGCGGCAGAAAAAGTGGAAGCACAAGAAGCGCTGGAGCTAGAACTGGAGCAAAATGCCGGGCCCATCGAGGCTATCCCGAGAGGTCACCTCCACCGAGCAAATCCTGAGATGCAAAACAGACACGTTTTGCTTCAAGGTGAGTACATAAATGAGAGAACCTTTTTAATTTTAGCGGAATTCTTCGATGGCCAAATAGGATACGGAGTAGTCACGCCCTTCCGATTAGCTGAAACAAATGGGCTTGTTCTTGTGCATAGAGGCTGGACCTCCGGCATTTTACCCGCAAACACTGAGCCTGTTACAAGACCTGTGAATGGACCCNTTGAAATAAGGGCTCAGGTCCATGTGCCCCCATCAAATGCCCGGATTATACCGAGCGAGATAGACACTAAAGATTGGCCCTTAAGAATGAGATCACTGGAAATCGATGTAATCAGCGAAATACTCGATGAAGAGGTCTTTCCCTTCGAAGTCCGACTGACAGCTGAACAGCCTGGAGTACTCGTGAGGCATTGGCCTGCTGTTTATGCTGACGTTAATCAAAATTTATCTTANGCAATTCAATGGTTTACCTTTGGTTTAATTGTCATATTCTCGGCGGTTTTAGCCAGCAGCAACCTCTGGACACTGATGCGCGGCAGTGATCGCACCTAAACGTTTAAAGCCACGAAAATGCGTTCTTCAATAGATCAGCTATAATTTTTGATTAGCTTGAGTTTTTTATTTTTAACCTTCTGATTTTTAGTGAAAAATACATCGAACAATCGTTCAAAGTTTAGTTTATTAATGGTATATTTGATTCCTAATATTGAATAAACAATATCTAGGGGTCATAAGGAGAAGTTATTTATGCGTATGCCTTCAGCCAAATCAATTATTAGTGGAGTTGCATTATTCGTCACTCTGTCACCAGTCAATTCAGCAGTCTCGCAGACTGAGCAAGTAACGTTCCACAAAGATATAGAACCTATTCTTCAGCGAAGTTGTCAAAGCTGTCATCGCGAAGGCGGAGCTGGACCTATGCCTCTAGTTACCTACGAACAAGTCGCTCCTTTTGCTGGCTTAATCGAGTATAAAACCGGATTGCGGGACAAAGCTGGAGCTATGCCACCCTGGTATATGGAAAAGAATATAGGAATACAAAGCTATAAAGATGACCCTTCCCTTTCTGACAATGAGATAGCAGCGATATCGAATTGGGCTCGAAATGGAACACCCAAGGGCAGTGAGGCAGATGCGCCTGAAGCACTAGTATTCGACGATAGTTTGAAGTGGGGAGCGGGAGAACCTGATCTCATAGTTAAACTTAATGATGTGACAAAACTCGCTGGAACGGCTGATTGGTGGGGTGAGGTTGACTCTGTTCCAACTGGCCTGACCGAAGACCGCTATGTTAAATCAGTCGAAGTGGTAGAAGTAAATGATGTAGACAATCAAGCAGGTACTGGTCGCGATACAGTGGGTGGAAGATATATTTTTCATCACATGATTTGGGCGACTGCGCAAGTCGATGAAAATAATGAACGCGTGCCAGGTCTCTCTATTCCTTGGCCTGTTCATGAGGTTGGCAGAAACGCAGATATATTCGATGAAGATGCCGGAAGATTGCTTAAAGCAAACAGCTGGATAGTTTCAGATTCGGTGCACCTCCATTCCAACGGAAAAGATACGACTGGTCATTTGGAAATAGGATTCCGGTTCCATGAAAAAGATTATCAGCCTAAATATCAGGCGTCGTTCATAGCGCTTGGAAACGGCGTTGACATAAGTATAGCGGGGAATGAAAGCAATCAAGAACTCCACGCTTATACCGTGCTCAATCAACATACCAAGGTAATAACCTTTGAACCGCACCTTCATGCTCCTGGCGAAAGAATGTGCTTAGAAGCTATTTGGGGATATACGGTAGAAACTTTATCTTGCGTGGGTTATGACCATAACTGGGTCAGGGGTTACCCTTACGCAGAAGATGCTGCCCCTCTCCTACCCAAAGGAACTATTCTCCACATAGTGGGGTATATGAATAATTCCGAAACAAACCCCAACGTTCCTGACCCTCGCAACTGGCAGGGTTCAGGCAATCGCTCTGTGACCAATATGTTTATCGACCTCGGTATTAGAGTCACCATGACAGATGAGCAGTTCCATGAGGCTATGGCAGAGCGTCGCGAAGCCCTCGATTTGGGACCTAATGATCACGTAATAGGATGCCCGCTTTGCGGAGCGCCACTAGTTGCTCCAGTCCTAGATGATGAGGAAGACAGCAATGAGGTTGCTGCTAACGACTAAAGGTCAGGCATGACAAGTTCTTTTTCACTCAGTAGCAGCCTTAAAATTTCTACTCTGCTGCTGCTGAGTCTTCTATGTATATCTACTCCAGCTTATTCTCAAACCTATCGTTCTGGTCAGCATGTAGAGCCAGCCTTTGAAGGGTGGAGACCCAATCCTGACGGGTCGTTTAGCATGATGTTTGGTTACATGAACGAAAACTGGGAAGAGGAGCCAGATGCAGAAATTGGAGAGAACAACTTTTTCTCTCCCGGTGAGGCAGACCGTGGCCAGCCTACTCATTTCTTACCTCGGCGTAATCGGTTCACATTCGAAGTGACTGTACCTTCAGATTGGGGTGACCGAGAGCTAGTGTGGACGCTCAATGTAAATGGCGTTGAACGAAAAGCCTTCGCCACTCTCAGACAAGACTATCTCGTTGATAACATGGTAATCGCTTCTGAAACAGGCTCTCTCGGCGCGGGAACAAGCAGCCCTGAATCCCGGGCAAATATTCCGCCCGTGGTGACTGTGCAAGGAGATAATGTAAGGGTTGCACGTGTCGGCGAAACTGTCGATCTTACAACGCACGTATGGGACGACGGCCTACCCAAACCAAGACGCGAATCAACCAATACTGCTGATGAGTTAGATCTTCGCATGATGAGAAGACCATCACAGGTGACTGTAGGTAAAATAAACGGACTATTTTTGTCTTGGAACGTTTATAGGGGTAAAGGCAAAGTAACTTTTGATCCGCCACTACCCAAGCCCTGGGAAGACACAAGAACAGCCGCTAATTCACCATGGGGTGAATTATGGTTGCCACCTTCAGTACCCGAAGATGGAATATACGATGTGTCCGTAACTTTTGAATCCCCGGGGAGCTACATCTTATGGGGACGAGCGGACGACGGCGGACTCTACCATGACGCTTATATCACAGTGCATGTTGAAGAATAAATAGTCTCAATTATCGACTTCATCCCTTAACTCAATAGTAAACGGAGGATCAAATTGCGGCGGATCCTGATTAATAATAATTTGTGTTCGAGGCGGCGGAACATAACGAATAGTTGGGTCTCCATACCTCTGCAAAAGCAGTTCTGCCTCAGCTGCCTTGACCAAAGAAGGACGCTGGGCTTCTGACCCAAACGAAAAGCTGAAACTTCCGCGAATCAATCTGTCGCTCTCTGAAAGAATTGCCCAGTCTGCGGTGTAATATACCGCAGGTGCCAAGGCTGGCAACTCCCACCCATAGCTTTTTCTATCAGTGGGCGAGTAACGAAAGCTTATATCAACCCAGTCTCGCTGCTCATTACGTAGTGTCAGTTTCACGAGCCTTACTGGACTCGGGAATTCGATATTCATTCTTCTTGGAGCCACAATCAGAACCGAATCATCTGAGGGAGATGTTTTTGTTTTAGCAGCAAATCCTGTAGTATCCGCGGATTGCAAAAAACTTGGTAAAGTCAACGGCTGACCAACAACCCTTGCAGTGAAGCTGAGTAGCACGCAAAACAAAATCATTGGAACCTTGGGATACCTAGAATAAAATTTCATTGCGAATCTAAGATGGATTTCTTTATATAACCACTTCCGATAATAGCACATAGACCTATTTAATTGACCAATCAGACGTTTTGAAATTAAGAATATGCCGCGCTCTAACTTAGATTCGATACTTAAGTCGTTGCAAGAAGACAAAAACAATACGACGATATTGGGTGAGCAATGGTCCCAAGGACGCTCAGCATTCGGTGGTATATCTGCAGCCTTTGCAATGACGGCCATGAAGAAACTAGTACCAGTTGGCACCCCTCTGCGATCGCTATCGGTATCGTTTATTGCTCCGGTACCCCCTGGGCTTGTTTCGGTTAAAACTACAATTATTAGGAAAGGAAAAAATGTAACTCAAATAGAATCTAGCGTAGTATGCAACGATAGCATTTGCCTACGTGCGATGGCAGCATTTGGTAATTCCCGAAAAACATATAATGTTAAATCAGATGAAAACTTTAAACCTAAGCCACGTGGTTCAGGGGTAAAATTCGAGGACCACGCAAAACAAACGCCGAGATTTCTTCAGTTCTTTGACGGTGAATGGGTAAATGATGGTCTGCCTTTTGCCGGGCAGTTAAGCCGCAATTTAGAAATGTGGGTACGTCATAATATAGACCTGAGCCAATTCGCAGAAGAAAAATTAATCACTATTTCCGATATTCCCCCACCGGTTATTTTGTCTCATTTTAAGAAGCCTCCTGTACCATCAAGCTCACTCAGCTGGTCCTTAGAATTCGTAATACCTCCTGATGAGATTCTTTCAGATTGGTTTTTTTTAGAGTTTTTTGTTGACGCAGCCGCAAACGGTTACACTCAACAGTCTGGCAATATTTATGACGAAGAAGGTCGTTTATGCGCGCTTTCTCGGCAATGCATGGTCTATTTTTCTTAGATTTGTAATAATGCCTATAGAAGATTTTTCAATAAACCTATGTGAATTGAAATGACTAAATTATTCCCTTCACCTTGATGACCCCAATGATAAAGCGGCTTTTCTTCACCAATGCGCCATACGTTCACACCATTATTGATGCCGGAAACAACAGCGAGAGTACCGTCGGTAGAAATATCTGCCGCATACGCCCCTTCTTCAACAT
>PAWK01000015.1 GCA_002714195.1 Gammaproteobacteria bacterium
AAATGAGAACCTTTTTGATGAAGACTGTGCCAGAAAATTTATTAGCACAGTTGGTTACTACCTTTTTCGTCGACCTTTATCCGAAGATGAAATTGGGAGTTACAGCTCTATGGCGAGCAAAGCGACTGATTCACTTGGAGACTTTTACATTGGACTGCAAGCTGCGTTGGTCGGAATGATGGTATCGCCCGATTTTCTATTTCGAATTGAACGTAGTGTGCCCAGCCCGGAAACACCAGGAATACGACGTCTTGATGCTTGGTCCCGAGCGACTCGACTCAGTTTCTTTTTATGGAATACAACACCTAGTCCTGCCTTGCTCCAAGCAGCACAATCTGGCGAACTCATGTTCGAAGATGGTTTAGACCAGCAAGTCGAACGAATGATGGCTTCACCGCGCATTGAGGATGGGCTGCGTGCTTTTTTTTCTGACATGCTCGCCTTCGATCGATTTGACACTTTGGATATAGATACAACTCTGTATCCAAAATTTACTAAAAATGTCGAAGACGAGGCGCGAGAGCAGACTCTTAGGACGATTGCTGATCATTTGCTAGAGCAAGGAGCGGATTATCGCGATCTTTTCGATTCGCGAAAAACATTTTTAACGCCGGCTTTAGCTGCCCTTTATGGTGTTCCAATTCCAATAAGGCAAGAAATGGGGGGCATAGTACCTTGGGTACCCTATGAGTACCCAGAGAACCACATTCGAGTAGGACTATTAGGTCAGGCAACTTTTCTTTCGTTGTTTTCGCACCCGGGAGCGTCGTCACCAACATTGCGGGGGAAAGCTGTGCGTGAACATCTTCTCTGCCAAACAATTCCGCCTCCACCAGGCGACGTGGATTTCAGTCTGGTAAGGGATACCGATAATCCAGAATTCAGAACAGCCCGTGACCGTTTAGNTGAGCACCGAAACAATCCTACCTGTGCAGGCTGTCATACCCTGATGGATCCAATTGGATTAGCGCTCGAAATTTTTGATGCGTCCGGGGTTTTTCGAAATATGGAAAATGGGGTGCTGATCGATACTTCCGGACAATGGCTTGGGCAGGAATACAGCGATGTGCGAGATTTGACCATCATGTTGAAAGAAGACCCCACACTGACGTCTTGTTTGATACAGCGCGCCTACAATTTTGGAACAGCGAGAGAACCAACTCCAGCTGAAGTGCAATGGCTTAACATCACCCATTCGCAGCTTCGTCAGGAGGGTGTGTACTGGCGAGAGCTACTGCAGAGAATTTCCGAAAATCCAGATTTTTACACGGTGCCAGAAGCGACACCGAAAGAGAACTGAGGATACAAACTTATGATTAGCAAGAATCGAAAGTTTACTCGAAGGTCGATACTTAGGGGCGCAATTCAAGGCTCCGCTGTCGTAATGGGCCTACCAATTCTTGAGAGTTTTCTAAACAACAATGGTACAGCGTTTGCCGACGGTACTGAATTACCACCCTGTTTCGGTAGTTGGTTTTTTGGTTTAGGTCTCACTCCTGGCCGTTGGGAGCCCAAGGTCATTGGTCCCGACTATGAATTACCCGAACATGTCGCTGCATTGCAACCTATAAGAGACAAACTAAATATATTCAGCGGGCTGCAAATTTTTCTCGATGGCAAAGTAAATCAGAACCATATTTCAGGCGCACAAGGACAGATGACAGGAGTTGTTACCAAGAGCGCGGCAGATTATGACGAGAGCTTTGACGCTATTATAGACAAACAGTTTGGCGCGAACGCGCGGTTTCGAACATTAGAGGTTGCCTGCGATGGCAACGCCAGTTCGGGTTGGACCGCAAGAGGTAAGAATGGCAAAACGCCCTGCCAGATTTCTCCATTAGAACTCTATCGCCGCATTTATGGCGATGGATTTATTGACCCCAATAAGGCTGATTTTGCGCCAAACCCAGAAGTAATGGTTCGACATAGTGTACTTTCCGCTGTAACGGAGCAGCGTCAGAAATTAATGAATAGTGTCTCTTCTGATGACCGTTCACGATTAGATGAGTATTTTTCTTCATTAAGAGACGTAGAGCAAAAACTCGCGTTCGAGTTAGAGCGCCCCGCACCATTGCCTGCGTGCTCGATTCCATCGATGGATGTTGAAGAAATTGGAACCATGGTTGCCCAAGTCCAAAACACTCATAAGCAATTCGCGACCTTGTTGTCTCATGCCTTGGCTTGCGGACAGACACGAATTTTCCATGTAACCCTTGGCAATGCTTTTTCTACGTTACGCTTGCCAGGTGAGCCCAGTGCATATCACGCGTTGACTCATGAAGAACCAATAGATCCTGAGTTGGGTTATCAACCTAAATGTAAGGTTATTGGCGAACAATGTATGGGATTTTTTGCTGAGTTATTGCGGGCACTGGATTCAATACANGAAGGAGAGGGAACCTTACTTGATCGCAGTCTGGTATATGCTTTTACCGATCATGGCGAAGCACGTCTTCACTCGATGAAGAATTTACCGGTGTTTACCGCAGGCAGTGCTGGTGGTCGTTTAAAGACAGGCTTACATATCGCTGCAGAGGGTGACGCTGCCACAAGAGTTGGTTTCACTATCCAAAAATCACTGGGTGTTGTTACCAATAAGTGGGGGGCTGAATCAAATGAAGTAAGCACACCTTTTAGTGAGGTTTTAGTATGACAAGACTTCAAGGCGTCAAATTCTTAGTTACCATTCTTCCAATAGCCACCGCCGTGNTCTTTTCCTCTGGTGGCNNGGCNGAATCAATGCATACTCCTGCATCTACACCAGCNGATATCATGTTAGTAGANGTGCATCGGGAAGAGGGTTTCTCATCAGACCAATATTTCTGGACGCGACTTGGTGATGCTAATGGCGCGACGCTGTTTTATTCCATCNGTCAAAAGNGAGTCNCGCGAGAAAACTTTAAGCCGTTAAAAGCAAACGAAGCGGCAGTGGCTTTTGATGATTGGTCAATAGTCTCCAANGGAAACATTCGTCAATGGGCCTATCAGTCACANCCTCTTTTCACTTGGGACTTAGAGCAAGAAGCAGGTCAGATCGCAACNAATATGGCTTTGTTNGGTCCTGGACCAAATGGCGAGTTACCTCTTTCGGAGAAAAGAGGAGGAAGATTGCTCCCGCCGGAGGGTTGGCAAGTGGCTATTTACGCACCAACTGAAACTGTAGACTTTCCCGATGGATTCGATATGCAACTAATCGATTCTGGTCAAGGGGTTGTGCTAACCAATTTTGACGGTTTCTCCTTATATGGGGCGNNCAACTACGAATCNTGCTTGAACAACGATTGCTACANAGATTGGGCACCAATGGCAGCGCCAGCACTGGCCATTGGATGGGGTGAGTTCTCCATCTTCGAAAGCATAGACGGCTCGCGACAGTGGGCATTCAGAGACCAGCCTTTATTTAGGTATAAAAATGACTTGTTGCCAGGCGATGCCCATGGCAGAGACAAACACGATCAACTTCAACTTGTAATTCTAAAAGAGAACTTCACTCCTGCNGGGGTTAAAGTTGCAGCCCAAACNGGGTANGGAGATATTTTTACTCTACATGATCAAACGCTCTACTTCGGTTCTGCTTTTGAAAAATACTGGGGTGGACGAAATCTTCGGGGAAGCTTCGAAATTGCGTACGCCAAAGGTAAGCGNNTNGGNGGGGATGCTTGNNTNAGTGACAAGTGTCTTTCAATNTGGNNNCCCTTNNNTGCNCCNANCGGNGCNACTGCNAGAGGTTTTTGGGAGGTNNTTACTCGNNNTGATGGNACTANGCAATGGGCNTATAAAGGATTTGCGCTNTACACAAATNNTGAAGANNANTCAGCCGGCCAGATGCGAGGCCANTCNCTTTATGATATTGCCGATGTNGATGGCGACNANGANGCNATNGCTCGNACTAAATATCTAGCCGAGGTTGGGAATGCGTTGGGAGGTGCTGGAATTTATTGGAGTGTTGCTAAACCTTAATTTGCCTCAATCCTCTTTATCGAAAACTCTGACCCATATAACCTTCTGATAGGCATCGCGCCCAATCGAAATCATGGTTTTGTCGTCGTCCGCTAGAACTCTTGTATAAGACGTTGTGTGAACACCGTCCTCTTTTTGAACGACGAACTCGGACTTATCTCCTAACCTTGTAATCGCTACTGTTGCGTTCGGTGCAGTGCTCCAAGGAAAATCGGGAGATGGATGATCTTGACCATCACAAGGTACAGACCACTCAAGAGAGCCCCTATCGTTGGGCCCGTTCTCGAATTCCATCAGGTAGCGTTGCTCATCCGCCGTGTTGCTGAAGACAAGCACCTCATAACCCAAATTTGTTGGGTCCAAACTTTTTTCTGGATTCAGAGACCAAGAGCCATTCATAGCTTGAATGCATCCACTTGCAGCGTATGTTACTGAGGTTAACGATAGAGATGCCAGAATTAGAAAAAATCGCATGGGTCAAAACCTTTATAAGCTCGGGATTATTTGCACAACATAACAGATTAATCCTCCTAATCAGCGGAATATTGCACTTTTGGACTAAAGTTTTGGGTGAAACGCACTGTTATAGTTAATTAAGGCACAAAGATGCTCCAAAAAGGGTCACTGAGCTTGCCTTGTTTACTAACCCAGCTAGATTCCGCTGATAGTTCTTGTGGCCTAAAACTGGTTAATTTGAGAGGAACATATAATGAATTTAGAAAAAAGTTTAATGGCGGTTATGGTGCTTGTGGCGATAGTAGCATCAGTAATCGCTATACCTTACTCAGCGCTAATTCTTATTTTACTCGGCATAGTTGCAGGAAGTGTAAATCCCGTAACCGAAATTTTGGAGAGAACTGCTTACCTCATTGTTGCGGTGGCAGGCCCTCAAGCCGCTGACAATCTTGATGCAATACCGGTAATCGGGAGTATTATAAATTCAAGCATAGATGGTATTGCTATTGCAGCAGCCGGAATGTGGGCAGCTAGTTTTGTTATTTCGCTAATAAACAGGATCAAGCCCTAACCCAAATACTGTGCTTTTTGGTAGACTTTTATGACAAGATAAGGGGCTGAGCGAGAGGTTGATCGCCGGTCCCTTTTTAGCACGAGCGAGTTTGCATTTNCGTTCAGTTTGCAAAGTTCTCTACATCCATTTATTCAGTCAAACCCCCTGTCTCAAGAAGATACCTAATACTCCTTATTTGGATCATAATCTGTGCAGTAGTCCCATGGTTCCGTCGGCAAGTATCGAGTGAGCAGGTCATAAATACCGGGGTGTTTTTTGGCTATATCCTCTCTTGTCGGAAACAAGCCCTTAAATGCCTCTCCTTTATTCATGATGTACCCTTCGACTGCTTGTGCCCAATATTCTCCCAACGGTGAATCCTGAGGCATTGTTCCATTCTCTCTTGCGTCATACGCGAACTTGGCAACTCTGCTGTACCAATACATCTCGTTAGTTTCCTCAAAAACTAGGTGGTTAATGACATGCCCCAACTCATGAACAGGGGTGTGTGCGCCAACATATGTATTTCCGGGGTAACACTGCCAAGTGGCGTTCGCGGTAAAGGTTGTATCGTTTCTTCCTTGAGCGAAGCCGCCGTTTTGATCTGCGAAGTCAGCACCGAACTCTGGTAATTCCGACGCGTTATTCACAAACAAAGATGCTCTTGCATGGTTTCTTTGTAATATGCCTCGCATCTCTGGTTTAGCAGAGGTCATATAAAGAAAGGCATCTCTAGCGTGAAGCAGTGCTTCGTCATCAACATCCTTACCAGCAACGATTATTATTCCAGCCCCTGTTGTATACTTTGTGTAGTACTCTAGTCCCGGTGGACTGGGGGCTGGTATTACCTTACGACCTGTTTCCACGTATTCAAAGAGTGTCCAGTTTGCTGGATGAGCAACCCAGTCCAAGCCCACGTTGATAAACATTTCAGCTTTTTGATAAAGGTTCACCTTTGAGTCTCGCTGCATATAGACATCACACAGAGCGTCCATAAAATTCTGGTATTTTTCGTAGGAGAGCATAAAGCCGCCTCGGCCAGAATCGTCTTCTGTCGGAACGAAATCGTCAAATTTTTCTACATAGAAACTGGCTGCAAGCTCGAGGCTGCTTTCATAAAACCAGTGAGCAACCGGACCATAGGTAGTGTACTCGTTTGGGTCGTTCGGCGTATCGAGGTACGGAGTTTTTTCGCGTTCACTAATTTTATCCATTTTTTCTCGAAGCTGCGCCACATAATCAACCGCATTAATTGATGTTGCGTTTTTCGTAAGGTCGGAACAACTTCTCACGCTATAGGTTATAGCGTCAAAGAAATACTGACCATTTTTAGCTATAGGCTTTCTTGCCTCGCTGAACCCGGCGCTTAGGTTATAAACAGTTGAATCACCGCCGCTGATGGTTAATTGGGAGGTCGAAAACAATGCNGAAGTTAGNTTGCCGCCCGAATCCAAAGTTACGTCCANGGAGTCTTCACATCCGATAAGAGGGAGGCGATTCTTTGCCTCAAAATCAGAAATCACCAATGCTCCCTTTTCGAGTTTGAAATCGATTGACATAGCTTCTGCCAGGCCAGGGACATTCGAATTAATGTCCACGCATCCAGANGAGAGNGTGGAGGTNTCACTCTCAAAAGAAGTAGTCGCTAAATAGGGCTTGAGCGGGTCNGCAGACAAATCATGAAAGGGTAAGAATATGCTGCTTGCTAATAGGAATCCTCTTAGTTTAAAGNTCAGTCTNATCGAAGNTAGCATTTGTTTATTTNCCTCTTNTGACTCGAATTTNCGGCCGGGCATGCGATTTGCGATTTAAGAATAGATTCGAGTTAGCGNCTATTCTTACAGAATTCCNAAAGATAAACACCCGATTACACAGGAATCCCGTCCCCTCNGTCNNCAGGCCCTATNGGAAGAACTGCACTAACAANCATTGACCTTAATGAAACTNAAGTGAAATCAAATGGTTCAAAGCCGCGCCAGTTCTTGACCAGGACACCCTGTCCTCCTTATAATGCGTGCCCCCTCTTTGNTGGGCAAGGGATACACGGTAAGTGCGNTCTTTGTCAGTATTATCAGAGGGTGAGAGTTGATCTGGTGCGGGGTGGAGCAGTCTGGCAGCTCGTCGGGCTCATAACCCGAAGGTCGTAGGTTCAAATCCTGCCCCCGCTACCAAATTTAGAATGGTTGTTTGGTGACTTTAATTAGCATCAACTCAAACTGGAAAATTCGGTTACATTGGATAATTGCTAACTTCCGATGTAATGATTTTTAGAGTGGGCCTTGGGCCCATTTTTTGTATGTGAGGTACTGCTAGAAAACCGAATCTGAATACGTTGATAAGCGAAGAATTGTGAAAACTAGCGTGGCCNTAGTAACAGATATCGTGCAACCCACAGTAGAGGCTCTGGGCTTGGAACTGTGGGGAGTGGAGCATATTCAGCAAGGTAGGTATTCTGTTCTGCGAATATTTATTGATAGTGAGGAAACGGTTAACTTGACGGATTGTGAGAGGGCTAGTCGTCAGATAAGTGCTTTATTGGATGTAGAGGAACCCATCTCCGGTGAATACACGTTGGAGGTCTCCTCGCCAGGATTGGAAAGGCCGCTGTTTAAGCTTGATCAGTTTGCGCAATTTATCGGAGATCAAGTCAAAATTAAAACGANGGGCCCATTAGAAGGTAGACGAAAGTTCACAGGAGTAATCGAGTGCGTTTCGGAGGAGACCGTTAGTCTAAACGTAGAGGGCAAGATTCTTAAGCTTGAACATACTGAGATTGAAAAGGCGAGTATTGTCAATAGTGAACGAATTCCCACTCGGTGAGTTAAAACGAAGTGGCTGTGANTTAAGGTGACAAGAATATGATGAGTAAAGAGATATTAATGGTAGCTGATGCCGTTTCTAATGAGAAAGGCGTTTCTCGAGAGGTAATTTTCGAGGCGATTGAGTCAGCTTTGGCAACNGCTACAAAAAAGCTTCATAACTCAGAAGAAATAGACTGCCGTGTTTCCGTGGATCAGGATACAGGGGATTACGAAACCTACCGAGTATGGACAGTAGTCGATGAGGAAGAATACCTTGAAGAAGGCTTTCAGTTTACTCTCGATCAGGCTTCTCTTAAGGATAAATCCTTGGGAGTCGGTGATACATGGGAGGAAAAGATTGATAACGCGCCCTTCGGCCGAATAGCCGCTCAGACAGCGAAGCAGGTTATCGTTCAAAAAGTCAGAGAGGCTGAACGTGAGATTGTTATCGAGGAGTATAAAGATAAGGTTGGGGAGTTGGTCACGGGATCAGTTAAGAAAGTAACTCGTGACAGTGTTATTGTTGATTTGGGTAATAATGCGGAGGCGCTCCTTACTCGAGACCAGATGATTCCCAGGGAAACTTTTCGAGTGGGAGATAGGCTTCGTGCATTATTGATCGATGTGAGGTCTGAACAGCGAGGACCGCAATTGTTTCTCAGTAGAACGTCTCCCGATATGCTGATCGAATTATTTAAAATTGAGGTCCCTGAAATCTCTGAAGAGGTAATTGAAATAAAAGCGGCTGCGAGGGATGCCGGTTCCAGAGCAAAAATAGTTGTCTCCACGAACGATGGACGTATTGACCCTGTGGGGGCCTGTGTTGGTATGCGAGGTTCTCGGGTTCAAGTGGTTTCCAATGAGTTAGCCAACGAGCGGATAGATATTATTCTCTGGGATGACAATCCAGCTCAGTTGGTCATTAATTCTATGTCTCCAGCTGAAGTGGCTTCTATTGTCATGGACGAGGATAGTCATACCATGGATATCGCTGTTGAGGAGGAAAATTTGGCGCAAGCTATCGGAAGAAATGGACAAAACGTTCGACTTTCGAGTGAGCTGACGGGATGGACACTCAATGTTATGAGTGAGGAGGATGCTGCAGCAAAGCAGCAACAAGAGGCTAATAGCTTCATTGAAACGTTTGTGGTGAAACTGGACGTGGACCAGGAAGCGGCAGAAGTTCTTGTTCAAGAGGGTTTCACTTCTGTTGAAGAAATCGCGTATGTGCCGTTAGATGAAATAATTGCAATTGAGGGTTTTGATGAAGAAATTGCAAATGAACTTCGTAATAGAGCTAAAGACGCATTATTGACTCAGGCTATAGCTTCTGAGGAAGACTTATCTTCGGCAAATATAGCGGACGATCTTTTAAATATGGAAGGTATGGACGATAGCCTCGCTCTTGAATTGGCGAAGAAAGGGATTCTCACCATGGAGGATTTGGCAGAGCAATCTATTGATGAATTGATGGACATAGAAAATATGGATGAAGAACGAGCCGGCAAATTAATAATGGAGGCCCGAGCTCCTTGGTTCGAAGAGTAAATCTTGCCAAGGGACTAGCGATGAGGAACAGGTGAATGGCAGACGTAAAAATCAGTGAATTAGCCAAAACAGTCGGCGTCTCAGTTGATAAATTATTATCGCAGATTAAAGAGGCGGGTCTGCCGCATGCCGGTCCAGATGAGCTAATTTCCAATGATGATAAAAATGCATTGTTGGTATTCCTAAGGAGAAGTCACGGCGATCGTGATGCGACCAATGAGGCTCCAAAGAAAATTACACTTAAGCGAAAAACTATCGGCACATTAAAGTCTTCATCGACGCATGGGCGAGGGAAGACGGTGAACGTGGAGGTTCGCAAGAAGCGGACTTATGTCAAGCGGGTAGTTGAGGAAAAACCTGAGACTGCTCCAACCGATTTGAATGAAGAAGTTGCGGATGAACCTTTACCCGATGTTCAAGAAGTTGAATCTGAGCCTAAGACAGAGGTTCCCGCAGATAAAGAAAAAACTGATAAACCTGAAACGGCTTCCGAAACTTCGCCAACGCCAACCGCAGCTTCAGCTATACCCACAGAAGCTGCTGCTCCGGCAGAGGATTTGTCAAAGGCTAAAGCGAACAAATCACCTCCTAAGCGGAGGGCGTCTGCAAAAGAGGATGCTGAAGACCCTATCGATAAGAAAAAATCACATCTTAGGAACAAAGCCAAGGCTCAAACGCCAAAAAGGCAGAACAAGACGATTCACGTAAATGACGATTTCGTGTTGGAGGGGGATGATTTTGATGAACTTGGGAGTCGAAATAGGCGAGTTTCTGGACGAAAAAGTAGGGCAAAAGCTGCTTCCCAGCAACATGCTTTCGAGAAGCCAACTGAGTTTATCTCGAAGGAAATAACAATAAGCAGCGCAAATTCTGTAACTGATCTTGCGCAAAGAATGTCAATAAAGTCAGCTGAAATTATAAAAGCACTCTTTAATATGGGAGTAATGGCTACAATTAATCAAATTCTTGATCAGGATACTGCTACTCTTCTTGTAGAGGAGATGGGTCACGCGGCAATTTTTGTGTCGGACGATGCCATAGAGGAGGAACTTGCCGAAACAATATCTTCTAAAGAGGGTTCAGAAAAAAGCGAGAGAGCGCCAGTTATCACTGTAATGGGTCATGTAGATCACGGGAAAACATCTCTCTTAGACTATATAAGGAAGGCTTCTGTTGCATCGGGCGAAGCTGGCGGTATTACCCAACATATTGGAGCCTATCACGTTCAAACCGCTCACGGAATGATAAGCTTTCTTGATACTCCTGGGCATGCAGCGTTCACTGCTATGCGTTCTAGAGGAGCTAAAGCAACTGATGTGATAGTCCTCGTTGTTGCGGCAGATGACGGAGTCAAGCCACAAACAGAAGAAGCTGTCCAACATGCCAAGGCAGCCGAAGTACCTCTTGTTGTGGCGATAAATAAGATGGATAAGGACGGCGTCGATCCAGATAGGGTTAAAAATGAACTGTCCGCGATGGAAGTAATCCCGGAGGATTGGGGTGGTGATGTTCAGTTTATAGAGGTTTCAGCCATTACTGGAAGTGGGGTAGAGAGTTTATTGGAGGCAATACTTCTCCAGGCGGAATTATTAGAGCTTTCAGCTTTTACGGATGTGCCTGGTCAGGGAGTTGTTGTTGAGTCTCGACTAGATAAGGGAAGGGGCCCGGTTGCGTCTGTCCTGGTTAAGAATGGCACACTGAGATCTGGAGACATTGTTCTAGCAGGCTACGAATACGGAAAAGTGAGGGCTCTGGTTGATGAGGTTGGTAATACTGTAGAATCAGCCGGCCCGTCTATACCAGTAGAGATTTTGGGCCTAAATGGCGTNCCGGAAGCAGGTGATGAATTTGTGGTNGTGCCGGACGAGAGAAGTGCCAGGGATGTGGCAAGCTTCAGGCGAGAGCGTCACAAAGATAGTCAGCTTGCTAAGCAACAGACTGGAATGGTAGAGAACATGTTTTCCACCATTGGTTCCAGCGAGAAGAAAATATTTAATTTAATTCTGAAGGCTGACGTGCGGGGTTCGCTTGAAGCTATAGCATCATCTTTNNATAAGTTGGGAACCGAAGAGGTCGACATCACAATAGTTGCAGCGAGTGTTGGAGGTATTTCAGAGAATGATGCCCATTTAGCTGCAACATCAAATGCAATGATATTTGGCTTTAATGTAAGAGCTGATAAAGCTGCAAGAGATGTAATCGAGGCTGAGGGAATTCAGCTCCGATATTATAATGTGATCTATGACGTTATAGATGATGCCAAACAGATTATGGGCGGGTTGCTTGCTCCAGAAATAAGAGAAGAGATAGTTGGTATAGCTGAAGTGCGCGACGTTTTTAACTCTCCAAAATTTGGTCAAATTGCTGGCAGTATGGTGGTAGAAGGGACTGTTTATCGAAGCAAGCCCATCAGAGTTCTGCGAGATGACGTAGTCATCTATGAGGGTGAATTGGAATCACTTAGAAGGTTTAAAGACGATGCCACCGAAGTAAGGAATGGAATGGAGTGTGGTATCGGAGTACGGAATTATAATGATGTAAAAGTTGGCGATAAAATAGAGGTTTATGAAACCACAGAAATTGCGCGAAGCTTATAGTAAGTTGCCAAATGAGTGAGATTTCTACGAGAGCACAAAGAGTTGGAGACCAAATTCAAAGGGAGTTAGCCTCTCTGATTCAGCTCGAGTTAAATGATCCCAGAGTTGGTATGGTTTCCATAACAGGGGTAGAGGTCAGTAATGATTTTGGNTCTGCAAAAGTTTACGTGACTGTATTGAATACATTGTCTGACAATTCAGATGTCAACAGTTCGACTTTGTCAGAACCTGGGGATTTAGACAGATTAGAAATAAAGGAAAACATAAAAGCTCTCAGTAAAGCAGCCGGGTTTTTGCGTTCTAAGCTTTCGAAGCGCTTAGAAATTCGAACGGTACCTAAGTTACGATTCTTACATGATAATAGCATCACGCATGGCCAGCAGTTATCTGATCTGATAGACGAAGCAGTGGATGCTGATAGAAAGCGTCAATCAGGAGGCTAATAAAGAAGAGAATATCGAAATGGTTCGTCAGCGTGGTAACGGTAGAAGCATAAACGGAATTATTTTTCTCGATAAAACGGCAGGTCAAAGTTCGAATTATGCATTACAAAGAGTGAAGAGGCTGTTAAATGCGAAGAAAGCTGGGCATACAGGTAGCCTCGATCCGCTTGCAACAGGAGTCTTGCCATTGTGTTTTGGTGAGGCGACAAAGGTTTCTCAGTTTCTACTCGAAGCGGATAAACGATATTTAGTGAAAGTTGTTTTAGGAAAACGGACCGATAGCGGTGACAGTGATGGGGCTACTCTTAAGATCCAGAGACAAATTAATGTTGAATCCGAAACTTTAGTAGCAGCTTTAAACAAATTTGAAGGAGTGATACAACAGTTACCACCAATGTACTCAGCCTTGAAATACAAGGGTGTGCCACTTTATAAGTTTGCAAGGAAGGGTGTGAATATCGAGCGTAAATTGCGCTCTGTAACTGTTCGTAAAATTGTTCTGTTGAATTTTGAGGACAATATTGTTGATATTGATGTCACTTGCAGCAAAGGAACGTATATTAGGACACTAGCGGACGATCTTGGTGAAGAACTCGGCTGCGGAGCGCACGTCAGTCAACTGAGGAGAATACAAGCGGGACGGTTTACTATCGATGGTTGCAGAAAATTGGATGACCTAGAGGCGATTAAAGAATCGGGCGGTCTTGGTGCATTGGATGAGTTGTTAATTCCTATGGATCAGGCAATAACGGAGATGCCGCAAGTTTTGCTTGAAAGGAAAACGGCCAAGCAAATCAAGAGTGGACAAGCAGTTTTTTTAGATGAAGTACCTGAGAATGGACTGGTCAGGTTGTATGAGGAAAAAAGTTTTATTGGGATAGGAGTAATCAATATTGAAGGAAAAGTTGCTCCAAGAAGGTTGGTTGCAGCTGAAAATGTTTGACTATTTTGTAAGTAGGGAACTAAGTGTGTCAGGTATCTATAAATATGCATGGATATTCTGATGATAAAAGGAAGTAAAACGGGTTCGCAGCACTTAAACTTAGGGGTTGCGTTTTAATAAGCATGTTTTGGAGAATCTAAATGGCTTTATCGTCAGATAAGAAAGAATCAATCATCAAGGAGTATGCTCAAAGTGAGGGTGATACTGGCTCCCCAGAAGTTCAAGTAGCTCTTTTGACTGCTAACATCAATGAATTACAAGCTCATTTTAAAGAGCACATTCATGATCATCATTCGCGACGCGGTTTGATTCGAATGGTAAACAGCAGGAGGAAGTTGCTCGATTATTTGAAGCGCGCAAATGTTGAAAGATACGCGACTTTGATTGAGCGGCTAGGTCTGCGCCGTTAATTATTATTAATATAAATTACATCGTTACTGGAAAGTTACGCCTGAAGTAGGAATCCGGCGTAAATTTTTTGGTTAATTAGGAATAGAGAATATGTTTAATCCAGTAAGAAAGAGTTTCGAATTTGGCGGACAAGAAGTGACCTTGGAAACCGGAAAAATGGCTAGGCAGGCGACAGGTGCAGTCATGGTTCGCATGGGCGCAACCCAAGTTTTAGCGACTGTAGTTGGGCGAAAGCACGCAAATCCGGGTCAAGACTTTTTCCCGTTAACAGTAAATTATCAGGAAAAGACTTACGCAGTAGGGAAAATACCAGGAGGGTTTTTNAAACGAGAGGGAAGACCGACAGAAAAGGAAACCCTGACTTCGCGTTTGATCGATAGGCCAATTCGGCCTCTGTTTCCCAAAGGTTTTATGAATGAGGTGCAGGTAATTTGCACGGTGGTATCGGGTGGCAAAGAAGAAGATCCAGATATTCCATCACTAATCGGCGCGTCCGCGGCATTGGCTATCTCAGGAATTCCTTTTGCGGAGCCAATAGGGGCTGCCCGAGTTGGATATGATGCAGAGAAAGGATATTTGTTGAATCCGAATTATGAGCAACTCGAAGAATCCATGTTAGACATGGTAGTAGCTGGGACTCAATCAGCGGTCTTGATGGTGGAATCAGAAGCTAAGCAGTTAACTGAAGACCAAATGCTTGGCGCGGTACTTTTTGCACATCAAGAAATGCAAGTCGTAATCAGTGCAATTAATGAGTTGAAGGTTGAAGCAGGGAAGGAATCTTGGGACTGGGAACCTCCAGAGAAAAATACAGCATTAGAATCAATAGTATCCGATAAATTTGCANCTGGCGTTGCTGAGGCCTACCAGATTTCAGAAAAAATGACTCGCTATGATGCTATTTCAAACTTGAAGCAGAAAGCTGTCGAAGAGATAGTCAATGAAGAGGCTGGTATTTCTGAAAGTGAGGTAAGTGAGATCTTTAGTGCTTTAGAAAAGAGTACGGTCCGAAATCGTATTTTAGATGGAGCTCCTCGAATAGATGGACGGGATACTAAAACGGTTCGCAACATTGAGGTTGAAACCGGCGTATTGGGAAAGACTCATGGGTCGGCACTTTTTACGCGCGGCGAGACACAAGCTTTGGTTGTGACTACACTTGGTGCCGTTCGAGATTCTCAAATCATTGAGGACCTTAGTGGCTCGAGAAAAGACCCGTTTATGCTGCATTATAATTTCCCCCCATATTCTGTGGGCGAGGCAGGGTTTATGAGTGGGCCAAAACGGAGAGAAATTGGTCATGGGCGGCTGGCGAGAAGGGGAGTTGCNGCTGTGATGCCAACCGAAGAAGAATTTCCCTATGCGATTAGAGTCGTGTCAGAAATTACGGAATCTAATGGGTCGAGTTCCATGGCTAGTGTCTGTGGTAGTAGCTTGTCCATGATGGATGCTGGTGTGCCGCTCTCTGCCCCCGTTGCGGGAATTGCGATGGGCCTAATAAAAGAGGGAGAGCGCTTTGCGGTTCTNACCGATATTCTCGGAGACGAGGATCATCTCGGTGATATGGATTTTAAAGTCGCTGGAACTAGCCAAGGCGTNACGGCGTTGCAGATGGATATAAAAATTCAAGGCATCACGGAGGAAATTATGGAAATTGCATTAGAGCAAGCAAATGCGGCCCGTATTCATATACTTAATGAGATGAACCAGGTGATCGCAACTCCNCGAGAAAATGTCTCTGAGAATGCTCCCGCTATGGCAACAATTAAAATTGACCCTGATAAAATTCGTGATGTTATCGGTAAAGGCGGAGCGGTTATCAGAAGTATTACGGAGGAAACAGGAGCCTCAGTTGACATAGATGATGACGGAAATGTGCGCATTTATGGAGAAGATGCAGATTCGCGAGATGCTGCTCTCGAGATGATTAATGCGATTACCGCTGAGGCAGAGGTTGGAAAACTTTACAAAGGTAAAGTGGCTCGGATAGTCGATTTCGGAGCTTTTGTCACGATCTTGCCGGGTAAAGATGGCCTAGTTCATAT
Source organism: Gammaproteobacteria bacterium (assembly GCA_002714195.1). GTDB lineage: Bacteria > Pseudomonadota > Gammaproteobacteria > Pseudomonadales > Pseudohongiellaceae > UBA9145. The sequence goes on from PAWK01000015.1 coordinate 15,758, forward strand.
TTCACAAATCGCAAAAGAGCGGGTTGAAAAAGTTACAGAGCACCTCCAGGAAGGTGAGGAAGTGGTCGTCAAGTGCACTGATTTAGATGCTCGCGGGCGAATCAAACTAAGCATCAAAGAGATATCAGACGAAGAAAGAGCAGCCTTTTCGGACTCTGACCAATCCTGATTTTTGTCTAAAAAGGACTATGGACAGTCCTTTGTTAATTTCTTAGATACTAAAGTCGGGCAGAAATTAACCCTTTATTTGGCCAAGGATTACTTGTAGCTCTCTAGCAGTTCAAAATATAATCACAAGGATTGAAAGCACTGTGCTCTTTTAGGCTAAATAAAGCAACGGTTAGAGTTTAAAGCTCGCTGGGAGATAAAAATTATGAGTCGACTACCAAAGGTTCAATTATTAGAGTTTGTTGCACTTACTTCGCTTATTTTGATGGGTAGTTCATTGCCAATAAGTTTATCCGCCGATGAGATCACTTTCCATGGAGATATTCAGCCAATCCTCCAGCGGAGCTGCCAGAATTGTCATCGTGAAGGTGGAGTCGGTCCTATGCCTTTAGTCACTTATGAGCAAGTAGCGCCCTTTGCAGGATTAATAGAATATAAAACAGGACTGAGGGACCGGGCTGGTGCTATGCCTCCGTGGTATATGGAAAAGNATATAGGCATTCAGGGTTACAAGAATGACCCTTCCTTAACTGATGCAGAAATTGACGCAATCTCGACATGGGCAAGGAGCGGAGCGCCGAAAGGAGATCCAGCTAACTCTCCGGAGCCACTGGTTTTTAACGACAGTTTAAAGTGGACTGCTGGCGAGCCTGACCTGGTAGTAAAGACTAACTCTATTACCAAGCTTTCAGGAACACCAGATTGGTGGGGCGAAATTGATCGAGTTCCTGTTGGTCTAAACGAGGATAGATATGTTAAATCGGTTGAGGTCGTTGAGGTTAACGATGTGGATAACCAGGCTGGAACTGGACGAGATACCGTTGGAGGTCGTTACATCTACCATCACATGATCTGGAGCACTGCGGACTTAGATGAAAATGGNAACAGAATAGAGGACTCCGTTACGGGTTGGCCAGTGCATGAAGTTGGACGTAATCCGGACATCTTCGATCCTGAGGCTGGAAGGTTATTGCGTGCCGGTTCTTACATCTACTCGGACTCAGTGCATTTGCACTCTAACGGAAAAGATACAACAGGACATTTGGAAATTGGATTTCGTTTTCACCCAAGAGGTTATGAACCNAAATATGAGCGTATTCTTCTTGGGNTAGGAAATGGTGTCGATATNAGCATAGCNGGNAATCAAAATAATCAGGAGTTACACGCCTACACTGTATTAGANAACCACACAAAAATAATTACATTTGAGCCTCACCTNCATGCGCCAGGTGAGAGAATGTGNCTCGAAGCAATTTGGGGCTACACTGTNGAGACACTTTCATGCGTTGGNTATGATCATAATTGGGTTAGNGGCTATGCTTANGACGATGATGCGACGCCCCTNCTTCCAAAGGGTACTATCCTTCATATCGTNGGNTACATGAATAATACGGAAACTAATCCTAACGTNCCCGATCCTCGAAATTGGCANGGNTCTGGGAATCGTTCTGTGACCAATATGTTCATTGATTTGGGTATGCGNGTAAAGATGANTGANGAGCAGTTTTTNGAGGAAATGGAAAATCGNAGACAGGTGTTGAANCTNCNGCCAAACGATCATGTCATTGGCTGTCCNCTTTGNGGGGCTCCGCTNGTGGCNCCTGTGCTNGANAGTGCATCNGCATCTGANTGAGTCTGTGTATACAAGTTTTATTGGGGGAAATAGATAGNNATGAANACTAGCTTTATATTNAATNTTAGATGGGCNCAACGNCTGTTAATTGCGGGTGTTACTNTTTTTNTGTTCACCCTAANNGCGCAAGCGCAGANNTACACCAGCGGNCANCATGTNGAACCTGCTTTTGAAGGTTGGCGTCCNAACNCAGACGGNAGTTTTAACATGATGTTNGGGTATATGAATGANAACTGGGANGAGACACCNGATGTNGCCGTAGGAGAAGAAAATTTTTTCGCGCCNGGNGATTNAGATAGGGGTCAGCCNACTCATTTTNTGCCNCGTCGNAACCGTTTNACNTTTGAGGTNACCGTTCCTTCNGATTGGGGTGATCGTGAGCTGGTTTGGACTTTAAAGGTTAATGGCGTCGAGCGAAAAGCATACGCAACTTTAAAAGACGATTACCTAGTGGATAATATGGTGATTGCTTCTGAAACCGGATCTTTGGGCGCTGGAACGAGTTCCCCAGAATCGCGAGCTAATGTGCCGCCAGTTGTTTCTGTTGTTGGAGATAACATCCGTGTCGCTAGGGTGCTGGAACCTCTGAACTTGGAGACACTCGTAACTGACGACGGTCTGCCAAAGCCTTCCGATCCGGTCGAGGATGCGAGGGCTTTCGCAGAATTTGCTGGAGGCGCTTTAGCAGCCGCGTTCGTCACTGAGGAAAATGTAATGCAGCGACGCCTGATGTCGCCTCCAATCAAGCCAACAGTGGATAAAGTAAACGCTTTGTATTACTCCTGGAATAAGTGGCGTGGGCCTGGTGAAGTTACATTTTATCCTCAACAAGTAAAAGTTTGGGAAGACACGAGGACGAGTGCCAATTCACCTTGGGGAGCTCTGTTCATGCCTCCGCCAATTCCTGAGGATGGTCTTTATAAAGTTAATGCCACATTTACTGAGCCTGGTGAATATATTCTTTGGGGAAGAGCGGATGATGGGGGTCTCTATCAAGACGCTTGGATTACAGTAAATGTTGCAGAGTGAATAACTGGCTATACTCCGTTTGGTTTTCGTTATTTTTGTTTCGAATGCATATAAGGCGATTTATTTGAAAATGAAGAAACTTAATGGAATTTGCCTCCTTCTCTTTCTTATGACTAGCTTTTCGCTTCAAAGCCAGTCAGAAGAATTTACCTTTCATTCAGAACTTGCGAGAAATTGGCTTGAGGAAGGAAGTTATTTTGAATGGAGNTCAACGACTAAAAATAATAATGGCGCCAAGGTNAATATTTTNTACCGTACCTGGGGAGATCCTGAAAAGCCGCAGCTATTAATAGTTCATGGTTTCCCTAATTCATCTTTCGATTTTCATGCACTGATACCTCTTTTGTCGGACGATTTCTATATTGCCGCGTTAGATTTTCCGGGGTCAGGGTTTTCTGATAAACCTTTAGACGGCTTCTCATACATGCTGGCAGAAAATGCTGAAATATTAGATTACTTTGTGACGGATATTGTTCAGTTCGATGATTTTGCGATGTTTACTCATGACAGAGGGGTTAGTATAGGCCTCGCGTTTTTGGGTAACTATATTGACAATCCAGATCCCGGTTACATATTGAACTATCATTTTTTATCTAATAGTGGGATGTTTTTACCCCTAGCAAATTTAGGTGCGTTTCAGACCGCCATTTTGGATCCAGTTCGTGGTCCCCAAATGATAGAGTTCCGTAAATCCCGCCCTCGCATAACAGAAGGTGATCCGTTAGAGGTGGCTCGCGCAGATATCTTTGCGTTCAAAGATGGAGTCAGTGCGCTTTTGCATGTGGGAAAATATCTGCTTGAGCGAGCAGAGAACGAATTTGATTGGCTAGAAAATCTACCCAGGAGCCCTGTTCCGGTCGCATACCTATGGGGTTTAACGGATACTGTTAACCCTATTCGTATACCGAACTATGTCTGGTTAAACTATTTAAATGAGCGAGATGTTGAAAGCTCTTTTTGGGTGCTTCCGACTGCTGGACATTACCCCCAGCGTGAGAAACCAGAACAAGTTGAAAATGTTATTCGCCTTGCACTTGATGGCGAAGTGCCTTCACGAGACAAAGAAAATGAATGGATGATCGAGTATAGTGCCAGTAGGGGTGCCGAAGACGCGATTTATGTTGGCCATTCCAATGTCCGCAAGATGGAGTTCCCTGGTGCTATAGAATATAGTCCAGATGGTTACTCTCAGTAGTGTGAAATTTTTGAGAAGCGCTTGGAACGCCATCATCTAAATAGCATGCTTTTGGAGAAACTCTATCATGGCTTCTGCCACCTCTTTGGGTTTCTCAAGTCCCACAGCGTGCCCGGCATTTTCTACCGAAATCAAAGTTAGTCGATCTCCGTGCTGCGCTTTCATCCGGTAGCCATTTTCTATTGGCGCGGTCAGATCATCCACTCCCATGATCATTAATACTGGTCCTTCTCCCCCCGCTGCCCAATCCTGTAGGGGAGTATTTCGGTTAGCTTCGGTCTGGCCTTTGCGTGCCTCTGGCCAGTAGGTGAGCCCTCGCACATAGTTACGAACAACGTTCTGCGCAGTTTCAGGTGAAAACATAGTACGACGAGCAAAATATATTTTCTCTTCCTCGTTTAAAGTGTGATCATCAAGAAGTTTGGCCAACTCTCCTGGTTCAGTTAAAGCAGGGACGAGGCCGCCAGCAGCTATGAGGATTAGAGAGGCCAGCCGCTCCGGGTAGGCAGTTGCTACCATCCGCGAAGTTCTATTACCAAACGCCCATCCAGCCATGTGAAACTTTTCAATTTTCATTTTGTCTGCAACTGCTATAACGTCACCAGCTAGATCTCGTAAAGTTATTCGTTCCAAATTTCCACTGGACCCCAAAATTCCTCGCTGGTTGATAGCGACTAATTTATATCCAGCCTCCGCTAGTATGGGTCCGATGTACTGATAACGAGAGACATCGGCGCCAGAACCTGGCAGCGCAAATATTGTTTCGGCTTCTGTCGACTCAGCTGACCATACATGTGTAAGAAATTTGGCATAGCCGACGTCGACCAAAACTTCTTGGAAGGTTGATGTTTGCGCGCTTGCAAGTTTTAGGCTAATCATCAAGAGCAGAGCCATGCATAAACTTGTTTTAGAAAGCATTTCTAGAAAATTCATGATTCCATCTATAAGTTGTTAATCTTAAGAATATCACCTAAATTCTTTACAACAAAACATGTATGTTTGTCTTTTAATTTGCAGATTTGTATATTGTGAATATGGAGCCATGGATATTATTTACGCTTTTCGCAGCCGTCATGCAATCGGTAAGGACAGCCGGTCAAAAGCAAATCATTGAAAGAATCTCTATTCAAGCAGCTACCTTGGTAAGATTTTTGTTCGGCATCAAGTTCGCCGCGATTTACTTTGTAGGCGTGTGTTGGCTTTATAAGCCTATTCAGTTCGAAGTTAACACAAAGTTTTTTTTGTTTGGAGCGCTCGCTAGTGTGGCTCAAGTTTTGGCGACAATCTGTCTAATTAATGTTCTTAACATGAAAAACTTTGCGGTAGGAACGTCTCTCGCAAAAGCAGAAGCAATCCTAACTGCAATTTTGGGCACATTATTTTTTGCATCGACTCTGAGTGTTTTGGGATATGTGTCGGTCTTTATAGGTTCCGCCGGCTTAGTTGTAGCGAGCCAATACAAGATTACTGACGGTGACAAAACAAATTTCCAGAGTTTGTCGTATGGCTTATGTGCTGGTTTGGGTTTTGCTCTTGCGTCACTGTGGATCCGCGGTGCGTCTCTATCGCTTGATGCGGGTCCAATACCAGGGGCTGCTGCAGTTCTACTCTATATGGTTGTCTTACAGTCGTTGATTTGTTTGTTTTGGGTTTTGGTCAAAGAACCTGAACAAATCCACCTTATCAAAAAAAATGTCAAAGGATGTTTATTCATTGGATTCACTGGAGTAGCGGGATCGGTCGGTTGGTTTACAGCCATGAGCCTTCAAAATGCCGCCTTGGTTAGGACTCTAGGGCAGATAGAGTTCATTATTAGTCTTTTGATTACTTATCTGTATTTTAATGAGCGGGTTTCCAGACAGGAATACCTGGGGATCCTATTGATAGCATTAAGTGTCTTTATGGTGATACGCCTTACCTGATTGAATTAGAGGGTGCTCAATCTTTGCCAATTTAACGGCGCAGTATGAGGTCTTCGACTAGATCAACCACTTGTTCGGCTTTCTCAGCTAACTCAGTGTCCGAGGCGCTACTGACTGGATGATCAATAATCGCAAACTTATAGTCTGAAGCTCCCAAAACCTTTGCCATGAGTTCGGCAGCGCTAACAAATTTATTCGTCATTACGCCAACGGCTGGAGTGCCCACACGCTCGCTGCTAATAGCATCATGCAAACTGCATGAGGAACAGCTGCCTCAGTCTCCTAGACCGGTAATCGCAAGGTCCCATGCTTGTGCTTGCTCGATAATTGATGCTTCGGCCGGGGCGCTATAGTTAGCTTTGGTTAGCCAAATCACATCTGCAACTTTGAAATGAGAACGAAGTAACCTGTTAAGGTGGGTAAAAAAAACAAGTGTGCCTTCCTTCCCGTTGGAGATGAATCCTACTTTTTTACCAGATAAGGTTTCCATTCTTGACGCATATTTGAAAGGGGCTGCCCTATCTTCAAAGGTGGGGTTGAGTACATTAATTACCATAATAGAAGTTCAGTAAAACCTAATGATTTTTAGANCTATGGTTCACAATCCACACACGCTCCGATAGAAATTGTAACCGCTTGACTTTTGGTGCCCAGCCAGGGCGGTATTATAGCACCAAAACCACCAGCTGGTCCGCCTGCTGCGACAATCAAGAGGTGCTCGGGTGATTGTAATGCTGAGTATTCTTTCTCTCCTTTACCTTTGACTACGGAACCTTTGCCGACATCAGCCCATTCCGATCTCTTTACCCTTGCGTTCTCAAAAAGATAGTGGCTTATTTGATTTCGAGTCCAGCCTGCTTTTTGTAAGTGATCTCGATGCTGTTTGGGGATAACAATAGCGTAGTTGCCTGACCAGATGGAATAGTTTCGTAAATTAGCCTTCATTTCAGAAGCATAGGTGTCAAGAATTTCTTTAGGGTCCGTTGTCCATTCATTCATGATTTGTCTCGGAGAACTCGCTGCAAATACTGTTACAGTCGATACCTCAGGAGGGAATCCTCTGTCCTCTGACAGTGAGCCGAGTGTCGTTCCCTCTTCATCTTCGGCAACACAATAACTAATTTTACCAGGATGACCGAGAGTTGATCTATCTATAGTGCCTGGACTCACATTCAAAATATTTATAAGGCCAAGACGGATGGCTCTGCCAATAACTGAGGTGGCTCGGTCACTACTACCGAGGGCATTAAATTGATTTTTACAGCCTAGAGTTTGCCTGATCGGTCCATTTAAAACCATAAAAATTGCACAGCCACCTGTGCTTGCTGTGGCGCCATGCAAAAGAAACTCTTTCTTCAACATCGCAGTCCAAGCACTAACGACGACCGGAAAGTGTATCGGTAGACAGCCAGCCATGACAGCGCTTATGGCTATCTTCTCAGCGGTAATAGGCCTTTCTCTTACAGGTTCTATGCCAATTAACTCATCGTTACGCATATAGGCCCAGTCTAAGCAAGCTTGGACGGCCTCTGGCGTAGGAGGCACGATCGGAAACCCATCTGTCCAGCCTTGACTATGGTAATGCTCCTGAACTTCTGCGAANGACTCTAACGCAATTTTATCTGAAACTACTGACATACTAGGTCCTAGTTATGACTATAAGACGGGCAAGTAATCGATACCTTAAACAACTAATTTATAATAGGGTATTATACGGTAAGTTAAACAAAAAGAATGAGCGAAATTGAAATGAAAGAGAAGTACGGTGATATAAATGTAACACTGCGTGATGGCTTTGTAGCTGAATGTGAGATTGATCGTCCACCAAATAATTTTTTCGACCTTAGCCTTATAAGAGATATGGCAGATTGTTTTGATGATTTAGATGAAGATCCAAATTGTCGAGCCATCGTGTTGTGTTCTAATGGAAAACACTTTTGCGCTGGTGCAAATTTTTCTACTCCTGACCAAACCGCGGAGGGAGACGTCCTGGCAGCTGAGTCAGCAGATCAAAGAAATCCCATTTATCAGGAGGCAGTTAGATTGTTTGGAAACAAGAAGCCCGTTATTGCAGCTGTTCAAGGTGCTGCGGTGGGGGGTGGTCTGGGAGTCGCAATGATGGCCGATTTTAGAGTAGTTTGTGAGACAACTCGGTTGACGGCGAATTTTGTAAAGCTTGGTTTTACGCCGGGTTTTGGTCTAACTCATACCCTCCCTAGGGCGATTGGTACGCAGAAGGCCCATCTGATGTTTTACACCGGTCGACGTCTAGATGGGAGAACAGCTTTGGAATGGGGTGCGGGTGATATTTTTGTAGAACTCAATGAAGTCCGCGTAAAAGCTATTGAGTTGGCCCAGGAAATAGCGGTCAACGCGCCACTTGCGCTAATCTCTTTGAGAGAACAACTTAGGTCAAATCTCCAAGTCGCTGTGCAGGAAGCGACAGATGTTGAAGGAAGAGAGCAGTTTTGGTTAACCCGCACTCAGGACCACCTGGAAGGTTTAGCAGCGGTAGCTGATCGGCGTGTTGGAAATTTTAAAGGGAATTAACTGAAAAATTATGCAAGAAACTAAATTCCTTCGTGTTCTGAGTCGCAGAGAAGTTTTGGCACTGGCGTTCGGCGCTATGGTTGGATGGAGTTGGGTGGTGCTGTCAGCAGATTGGATCCAATCCGCAGGAACGGTCGGTGCGATACTGGCATTCCTTGGTGGCGGCGTAGCCATGACCGTAATTGGGTTGACCTATGCAGAACTTGCCTCAGCGTTGCCATTCGCAGGCGGAGAACACGTATACAGCGAGAGGGCATTAGGTTCAGTCGCTTCATTCATCTGTACCTGGTCTATAATTCTGGGTTATGTTTCGGTCGTTACTTTTGAGGCTGTGGCGCTCCCTACTGTTTTAGATTCGTTAATCCCTGGGTTAGATAGAGTTTATCTCTGGAGTGTGGCCGGATGGGATGTCTATTTGACTTGGGTTTTGGTCGGTGTGGTAGGTTCTGCGGGTATGACCATTCTCAATGTCCGTGGAGTTCGTATGGCTGCCGTGCTGCAGNCTGTTGTTGTTGGATTGATCCTACTAGTTGGATTAGCGTTTATTCTAGGATCTGTAGCTCGCGGAAACACGAGCAGTCTTCAACCTTTCTTTGAAGATGGATTTACAGGGATAACTCTTGTCTTGGTTATGGTTCCATTTATGTTTGTTGGATTCGACACGATCCCCCAAGCAGCAGAGGAGATTAATCTACCATTTCGTGACATCGGAACTGTGCTTATGCTTGCTGTTTTCATGGGAGTGGCTTGGTATAGCTTAATCATTTTAGGTGTTGGCATGATGTTGAGCCCAGAGGAGTATGAATCCACAGATTTGGCNGCAGCTAAAGCTAACGCAATGATCTANGGAGACTTTGGTAGGTTCGCGATGTTGAGCGCGGGCCTNGCGGGGATAATTACAAGTTGGAATGCTTTTATCGTAGGGGGTAGCAGAGCTATTTATGCACTGTCCCGCGCAAAACTATTACCTGAAATTTTTGCAGAGTTGCACCCTACCTATAGAACTCCAAAGAACGCAATTCTTCTGATAGGTACCTTGTCAATGTTCGGGCCCTTCTTTGGTCGGCCGGTATTGGTTTGGTTAGTGAATGCGGGCGGACTCGGAGTCGTAATTGCTTATGCAATGGTGGCTTTATCCTTTTTGGTGCTTCGAGAGAGAGAGCCTGACCTGCAGAGGCCATTTAGAGTCAGGTTTGGAAGGTTAGTCGGAGGGACGGCATTCGTATTATCGATTGGTTTAGCTCTGCTTTACATGCCGGGAAGCCCTTCGGCTTTGCTTTGGCCAAGTGAGTGGGTGATCTTTATAGGCTGGTGCGTGGTTGGTGCTGTAATGTATCTCATGGCTCCCAAAAATCGTACTGGTTAAGAAGCTGTGAATTAGTTCCGAAAGAGGAGTGTTTGATGGATTCAATTGATACTGGAACAGAAGAGTTGCTTTGCCACATACACGATCGTGTTGCGACTATAACTCTCAATAAGCCTCAGAAAAAAAATGCTCTCGGTGATATTTTGACACCGGCATTAAGGGAAACGATTGCCGTATTAGAAGACGATAACCGTGTCGGAAGTATACTAATTACCGGAGCGGGTGATGCTTTTTGTGCAGGAGGAGATGTTTCCGGCATGGGTAGCGGTTCTTCAACCAGTAGCAAACGACAAATCTCGAAACAGGGCAGAATTGAAAATCTTTTGATCAAACAAAAAACTTTAACTCAAAGGATTCATGAACTTAAAAAAGTTACTATAGCTGCGCTACCGGGTGCTGCCGCAGGAGCGGGACTTTCTATAGCCCTCGCTTGTGATTTGAGAATAGCGTCGACCAATGCTTTTGTGACTACGGCATTCGCAAAGATTGGTCTGTCGGGTGATTATGGTGCAAGCTGGTTCTTGCCACGCCTAATAGGTTTGTCCAAGGCCAAGGAGATGTTCTATACAAGCGACAGAATTGATGCCAAAGAGTGTGAACGACTAGGCATATTCAACAAGGTTTTTTCTGTTGCTACCTTTAGAGAGGAAGCCCAAGCATATGCGGCTAGATTTTCAAATGGCCCAGTGAATGCACTTATGCGAATGAAAAAAAATCTTAACAGAGCACTAGACCAAGAGCTAAACGATAGTCTGCTTCTTGAGGCAGAACATCTTATTGAGAGTATGGATGATTCAGAATCTAAGGAGGCTATTGCCGCCTTTATGGAAAAACGAAAGCCTAATTTTACTAATTAAGTTAGAAGCTTGGAGTGAATACATAGGGTTCAAATTCCATCCAGTCGGNTTCAGTNTTAGTTCTTAAAATCAATCGATTATCCTCAAGCTCAAAGTCTACGGTTCTATTTAAATTCATTATGTAGCGATTAAATAGTGACGGCTGGATACAGAGTTTNCGTGTCGTAACCAAATCCGTTAAAACAATCGCTTCTCCGTCCGTCGCCCATGTAGCTCCAGCCTGATTGCAGTCAGCTTCTATTTGCAGTCGGTTATCCAATCTGAAGCGAAGAAGGTAATCGGAGGGGTTTGCTGGTTTAAACTCTGAGTTATTAAAACTAAAGATAGCTTTTAGCTGCCAACTTGTATTCTCCAAAGCGTTTTCTTGTGCCGTTATGCTGTTGGTAAATAAAAAATCGCAAATGACTATCAAGCTAAGAATGAACAATCGATTTAACATTTTATGTTTTCTATAAAAAGTAAAGTCTCTTCAAATGTAGACAAGTTCTGGACATCCTTCAACTATAATCCAAAAACTCTCTGGTACACTTTTTCTGAGCTTTCTGACTTCGTTAAAATTATTCGAAACCTCAGCGGTAAAATTGTAGCACCTTTTCTAGTCTCTTTTGACCTTGTTATATCCTCTTCTCTGGTAACGTTTGCAAATCACGATATCCATCCAGTGTTAAGGATAATAGTTTGTATAGGGTTGGTCCGAGCAGCCTGTATTACGTATAATTATTCGAATACCCCTTTGAACGTGTAGAGAATTATGGCACTTCTTACCTCAGCATTTTTCTGTTTACTACTTATAGCTTTTGTCGNGGGCTATTTTAAAAAAGCACACCAAGGAAGGGAAGCCCTTCAAAGAATGGAGAAGCTCGCAGCTGAGAAAAGTGGGAGGTGTCTGTCAGACANGTATATTAACGCCTCCACAAAATTGAGATGGGAATGTGAGAANGGTCACACGTGGGAGGCAACTCCTAATTCGGTTTTACGAGGAAGGTGGTGCCCAACTTGTGGTGGGTCTAAACCTTCAACTATTGNAGAAATGAAACAAATGGCCNCTGANAGGGGAGGTTGGTGTTTGTCCGACGAGTATATAGATTTTTCCACTAAGCTAAGATGGGAATGTCGATTGCATCATGTNTGGGAGGCAACACCGCGCGAGNTATCTGAGGGNANCTGGTGTCCNGAGTGNAATGGCTCTATGCTGTCAACGATAGACGGTATGCATGAACTTGCTGCTGAGAGNGGTGGTTTGTGTTTGTCTGATAGGTACGTCAGTTCCTCTACTAAACTTAGATGGCAATGCAGCAAGAATCACACTTGGGAGGAGACGCCCGAATCTATCATTAGCGGAAGCTGGTGTCCTGAATGCGCTAGGGCCAGGCGCTATACAATAGAGGGTATGGTTGAACTTGCTGCGGAACAAGGCGGTCTGTGTTTATCTGATAAATACGTGAATTCAACCACTAAACTTACATGGCAATGCGCTAAGGGTCATGTCTGGGAAGCAACTCCTCGTGTCATCAAGCAAGGGATCTGGTGTCAAGAGTGCGCGGGAACTATTCGCCTATCAGTCTCAGAAATGCAGCAATTAGCCGAAGAAAGGGGAGGTAAGTGCCTATCTGATAAATACGTTGATGCAGCGACAAAAGTTAAATGGCAGTGTTCTAAGGGTCATGTATGGGAAGCCACAATACGTGACATTAAAGAAGGAAGTTGGTGTCCGGAATGTCAGGATTGACTAATAAAAAGTCATCCCTACTTTTTAAACTGTAACTAATAAGATGTTTAAGGCTATTTTTTCTATGAGAGAAATCTTTGTAAATTTTTTTAAACTTGAGGCAAAGAATACTTCGGTGAAACGAGAGTTATTGGCTGGAGCGACTACCTTTATAACGATGGTTTATATCATCTTCGTTAATCCAAGCATGATGGCAGAGACAGGTATGGATTACGGTGCGAGTTTTGTTGGAACGTGCTTAGCAGCAGCATTTGCTTGCTTTGCTATGGGTATTTTCGCCAACTGGCCTATAGCTTTAGCCCCTGGCATGGGTCTCAACGCTTTCTTTACATACACCGTTGTTGGTGAGATGGGATACAGTTGGCAAGCTGCTTTGAGCGCGGTCTTTCTCGCTGGAGTTCTATTCTTGATAATTAGTGTGACGCCCCTTCGTCGCTGGATACTAGAGAGCATCCCGCCGAGTTTGCGTATTTCAATGGGTGCAGGTATCGGACTGTTTATTGGATTTATAGGCCTCAAAAGCAGCGGGATTATCATCTCAAATCCAGTAAATTATTTGTCACTCGGAGACCTCACAAAGACAGAACCTTACCTAGGGTTACTCGGATTTCTGATTATCACAGTGCTCTCTATAAGAAAGGTACCTGGCGCTATTATGTTAGGAATTGTAGCAATCACTTTAATTGCCATCTTGACCAACAAGGTTGAATTCTCTGGTGTTTTGTCTGCTCCGCCCAGTATCGCTCCAGTTCTCTTCGAATTAGATTTCAACGGCGCACTAGATATAGGTATGGTAAGCGTGGTCCTAACATTCTTATTTGTAAACCTATTTGA
>PAWK01000016.1 GCA_002714195.1 Gammaproteobacteria bacterium
TGTATCAATCAACCAGCAAACAGTTTACGACCCTGATGGTAGAATAAGAGACGAAGAAGTTCTAGATGCCGACCTACAAGGATGCATCAATCTAGCCTTACAGCAACAAAATATAAATTCATCCTCAGAGCTNTCAACACTATCTTGTGCTAATTCTCAGATAGGTGACCTTGAAAAAATCAGCTACTTAGCTAGTTTGCGGTTTCTAGATCTAGGTGGTAACAAAATCACCAACATTACCCCGCTCGAAGAATTACCACTCCTTGGCGGCCTCAATCTGAGAAATAATCAAATTAAGGATATTGGCCCTCTTCTCAATATGCCTAATTTAAGCTCAGTAAATCTAGAGGGTAATAATGGAATTGCATGCGCTGATTTGACTTTGTTAAGAACTAGATTTGGAGCAAATATTAATTTGCCAACTACATGCATAAATTAAAGTTCTAGAGCATTTTCCGAACGCGGAATTCCACTGTGAAAACGAAACTTAGTGTCAGTCGAATTTATCAGCTGCTCCTCAGTAATGCGAAACTGATGAACCCTATCACCTATGTCTTCTTTGCAGTAACTCTGAGCCAACTCCAAATAGTCATAAAAGTGCCTAGACTCAGACTTGATAAGACTTGTATAGAAACGCTTCAATTTTTCATCTAACTCAGGTGCAAGTGCTCCAAATCTTTCGCATGATCTCGCCTCAATAAAAGCNCCAACAATCAAGGTATCAACTAGGTGCCATTTTTCATGATGNCTTATCAGTTTTCTCATTTGATTTGCATATCTTGATGGACTTAGTTGGACGTACTCGATTTCTCTTTCTCGGAGAATTTCAACTACTTGCTGGAAATGTAAAATTTCTTCTCTTGCTAACTGAGACATCTTAATCATTAATTCNGGCTTAGAGGTATACCTATAAAGAAGATGCATTGCATTTGAAGCAGCTTTTTTTTCACAATTCGCATGATCAACCAGTAAGGTTTCCTGATTGGTTAACGCAAAATCTATCCACTGCGGTGGAGTTTCGCATGGCAAAAATTGAAGGATTTCTTCCAAAGTTTGTAACCAAATAAGTTCAGAACCAGATAAATCAAGAATTTTTCTAGGTCAGGTTTTCATCAATAACTTGCAGAAGCTCTTCCGTTAATTCTCCGGAATCATCANAAATTTCGGTAGTTTCGGTAGTGACATTCACTACACCTTCCGCTTCAAACAGTCTAACAGTAAAGTCCTTGAAGTCGATATCTTCTGCACCCCCACCGAACAACCTACCTATAAAACCTGGCTCATCGTCTTCATCAATTATGCCAGCAAACTGCACATTAAAAACTGATTGGTCTCGATCACTATCTAGTATCAATACGTCTGCTGTTTCAAGGGCCTGTCTAATTTGCACCCAAGCTCTGTTGTAATCTAGGCGTAACTCTAAGATCGGCTCTCCACTTTCGCTCTCGATAAGATTAACCTTGGACTCTGATTCAATACTTCCTGCCAACAAACTTGAAGATGACGCTTGATAAACGTCGTTTCTGTCTGCGAGATATTGAGAAACTGACGTAAGAATCTGCTGTTCTAAATCGACAGAGANTGATTGCTCAGGCCAATTAATCACCAGAGGCACTGGTTCAGTATTCAAATTTTCGAGGTGAACAACATAAATTTCTGAATAGCCCGAGTGAAGCCCAGGCTCAATAGTGATTTTATATTTNTGTCTTTTCTCGCTGCTACTTCCTACTTCTACCCAAGAGGTCTCCATCACACCATTACTTGGATCCTCATGATCTAGAACTATCTGTAATTCTGTCCAATAATCTCTTATTAGTGGCCAAACCTGGGCTGGTGTTGCATCAATGACTATCCATGTTTTTTCATTTAAACTCTGGATTCTAACCCCTTCTCTTCTCCTCGTTTCAATTGGCTTAGGAAGCGGAACTTCCTCTAAATCGGCAAGCGATGAAAATCTTTCGGGAACGACATAAAGTTGGTCTAAAGTATAACTATCAAGTTGAGATGGTATTCTCATCTCGGGCACTAACTGTGCCTCAAGATAATCGCCATCAGGATTTGGAAACATTCCTTCATCTCCAAACAAGAAGGCGCAAGAATTTAGACTTCCAATTAAAATCGGTACTATTACGGCTCTTAATATCAACATTAACAACTTCTCTCAATCAAGATTTCAAATATTAATTTTAACCCTGCGCAATGCTTCAGTGACTTGGACGTGAAACTTGTCGCTAAGTTCCATTAAAGGGAGCCTGATTCCCTCCCCAATTATACCCATTTTATGTAGCGCCCACTTAACAGGAATAGGGTTGGATTCAAGAAACAAGCTTTTATGGAGACCTATGAGCTGATCATCAAGCACTTTAGCTGATTCAAAATCACCCTCAAGAGCCAAATTACACATTTTTGACATCANGCCCGGAGCGACATTAGCTGTCACTGAAATAGTACCAGTCGCACCCAGTCTCATAAGCTCAAGTGTCACCGCGTCCTCCCCGCTATATATATCGATCCGATCTCCACATTTTTCGATCAACTGTTTGCCTCGAAGAACATCACCTGTGGCATCTTTCAACGCTATTATATTATCAATGCTTGAAAGCCGATCTACAAGTTCAAGCTCCATGTCGCAACCGGTCCTTCCCGGCACGTTATATAGTATTTGTGGAATATCTACCGAGTCAGCAATCAGCTTGAAATGCTGAAATAGTCCTTCCTGAGACGGTTTATTGTAATATGGTGTAACCAACAGACAGGCATCGGCTCCACATTCTTTCGCCGAGCTTGTGAAATACAGGGCCTCCTCGGTGGAATTTGAGCCGGTACCTGCAATGATAGGAATTCGCTTGTCCGCAACCTCTACACAATACGAAACAAGATCACAATGTTCTTGCGAACTCAATGTTGCCGACTCCCCTGTCGTGCCGACCACCACGATTGCACTAGTTCCCTCCGACTGATGCCATTCAACTAGTCTATTAAATGCTGGCAGATCTAACTGACCATCACTGTGCATTGGNGTAACGATCGCAACCATGCTTCCTCTAAGATTAATTGACATATTGAAAAATTACTCGATTAGTTATCTATTAATTATGTGACATACATGCAAAAACTATTCTGCAATGGGCTTAGATTGAACTCTGCTAGGCCAGGCGTTTATGATTGCCTGGATAAAGGTAGCAAGAGGTATTGCAAAAAATACTCCNGCCAAACCCCAAATCCCGCCGAAGAATAAAACTGCAAAAATAATTGCCACCGGATGCAAATTTACGGCCTCTGAGAAAATAATTGGAACCAGTACGTTTCCATCTAACATTTGTAAAATATTATAAGCAATTATCACGGTCCAGAACTCCCCTCCCAGTCCCCACTGAACATATGCGATTACAGCAATTGGAATATTCACAACTGCGGCCCCGATATATGGAACAATGACTGAAAGTCCTGTAATCACAGAGAGTAGAAGCGCATAATTCAATCCTAAAAAAATAAACACCAAATACGCAGTACTTCCGACTATAATAATTTCGACAAATTTACCTCGAATATAATTAGCTATCTGCTGATCCATTTCGCGCCAAATCGCACTCATCAAGGGTCTATTTCGGGGCAATAAGTTACCTGCCCATTGTAGCAGAGCATGCTTATCCTTTAGCATAAAAAACACTAGAATAGGAACGAGCACTAAAAATACAATCCACGCAACAACACTCGGCAAACTCGCGAGCGAGTACTCCAAAATAGCTTGNCCAAAACTTCCGACCTCGCCACCAAGTCCGTCCATGAATTCTCTGACTTGCTCTTCTGAAAATAAGCTCGGATATATCTCAGGCAAATTAAGTAGCAACTCCTGACCCTGNCTCAACAGGTTTGGCAATTCATCCATCATGCGTCTTAACTGGTTCCATACCTGTGGAAGCAAGAAGCCAAGTANTGTTATAAAAATACCAAAAAACAACACGTAAACTGCAATAAATGCCAAACGTTCTGTGAATCCATATTTTAAGAAGAGAGCTACTAACCCCTGCATTAAATAGGCAATAATTAATGCTGCGATTAAAGGCGTCAGCATACTACCAAATAAGAGAAAACCAACAAGCGCCACTGTCAAAAGAAAAATTAAGATAATGGATTCTTCGTCATGAAAATATCTATCAAGAAAGTCATCGAGAAGTTTTCGCATTTAAAAATCCCTATAAACCTAACCTTTTTTGATCAGGTATGAGTAGGCCTGTTTTTCTTTTCTAAATTCCAGAATTTCGTTATTTGTTTGTTTCACAAACATATGAAAGTCTTTTTCAGAAGCTGAGTCCGTTGCTATAACCTTTAAAATCTGCTCTTTTTCCATACCGTTAAGAGCCAACTTCGCTTTTAAAAGCGGCATTGGACAAGATAGCCCACTTAAATCTAGTTCGATATCCGGAGTAATCATCATAAAGCTATATTACCAAGCTATCTTTATTTATTACATGATCTATATCGTTGAATTTTACATATAACTTACTCTTTTTATGGGTATATTTATGTTAATCTCGAAGACCGGTGACATGTGCGCATTAATTTATGTTTAATTTTCCTATAAAGATCCTGTTTTTTGCAGTAAATGTATTAGCATTTACCGACACGACACGCGCACAAAACCTCCCATCATTAGGTGATAGGATTTCAGGAACGGTGTCTCTTGAGCAAGAGTACAGTATGGGACAACAGTTCCTTGCTCAGATTCGCCGCACCGCACCTACAGTTCCCGATCCATTACTGATGAATTATCTGGAAAGCATCACCTACCGGCTGGCATCTCAGAGCCAGCTTCAAGATCACAGATTGTCCTTTGTTATAATTGACAGTGAAGAGTTAAACGCTTTNGCNGCTCCTGGAGGCGTCATCGGCGTCAACACAGGGTTATTTCTGAATGCTCACACTGAGGCAGAATTTGCATCNGTAATGGCGCACGAAATAGCACACGTGAGTCAGCGACATTTCGCTCGCGGCATAGATGAAGCGCAAGCAGGTCAAGTGGGTCAAATAGCTTCGTTACTCGCTAGTGTTTTAGTTATGGCTACTTCAGACGCTGGTCATGGAGCGGCTGCTGTAACAGCTATTCAAGGCCGGGCTCTAGAAAACCAACTACGCTTTAGTCGAAGTAATGAAGCAGAAGCTGACAGAATTGGGCAGGACAATATGTTCGCAGCTGGTCTTGATCCCGCAGCAATGGGGACTTTGTTTGAGCGACTAAATGCGCTGAATAGATTTCGTAATCGGCCGCCAGAATTCCTACTTTCGCACCCTGTAACAGAATCTCGAATAGCAGACGCTCGTGGTCGGGCTGTTAGATATCCCGCCAGAGAATACGGCGACAATCTCGAGTATCAAATTAATCGAGCGCGAGTTTTAGGTCACTATGCGCAGGATAAACCCGGACTAATAACAGACTCTGAAGATCTTATAAGAGAAAGTAAAACTACGTTCGCCCTCGACGCAAGCCGTTATCAACTTGTAATAGCCTACTACGAAAATAGTTTGTATCAAAAAGCCTCGATGACGTTAGCTCCACTACTAGAAAAAGACCCTAATAGGATCAGTTATGTCGTTACACAAGCGGAAATACTGACCGAACAAAATGAATCAGGTCAGGCCCTAAACTTTCTAAAAAGGCACCTGGAGATAAATCCTAATAATCATGCTTTAACAATCGCACACATAAATGCTTTGATTCAAGCAAGGCGATATTCAGAAGCTGCTGAAGTTCTAGAATCTCATGCAGAGTATAAAAATTCAGATCATCATTTATGGTATCAACTTGCTGAGACTTGGGGGCAAGCTGGCAACGTTAGCAAGGTACATCAGGCTCGCGCAGAATATTTTAGTTTACACTACGATTTTCGCAGGGCTCGAGAGCAATTACAGTTTGCATTAAGAATCGAGACAGATAAAGCGGCAGCTCCTTCTGAGCTCGCTCGCCTCCGAGAGAAAATCAAGAACGTAGAACAGCGACAGTTAGAGTTGAACGCCCAAAATTAGTTATCCTCAAGCCTTACCCTTGATNGCCAATCGATTAGTNTCGGCAAAATTCAACATTTTCTTTAGGGGAANCATAGCCTTTTCAGCCAAATCTTTGTCCACGATGATTTCATTGTCCTCCNCCCTTAAAGAGTCAGCAACACGACTGAGAGAATTCATNGACATCCAAGGGCAACTCGCACAACTGCGACATGTAGCATCNTCNCCTGCAGTCGGAGCGATCACAAAGTTTTTCTCAGGTGCANCTAGTCGTAATTTGTGAAAGATACCTCTATCAGTGGCCACAATAAAGTCGTTGTTTGGTAGCTCATTCGCCGCATTGATAATCTGAGTTGTAGACCCAACCATATCAGCGATCTCCAAAACGCTGTCCGGGGACTCAGGGTGAGCAAGAACGGCGGCGTCCGGATATATCGCTCGCATATCTTGAATCCCGCGGAACTTAAATTCCTCATGCACAATACAGGCAGCGTCCCATATAAGCATATCTGCTTGAGTTTTCTTCTGAATATAAGATCCTAAATGCTTGTCTGGAGCCCATAAAATTTTTTTACCCAACCCTCTTAAATGTTCAACCAAATCAACGGCNATACTCGACGTGACTACCCAGTCTGCTTGAGCTTTAACAGCAGCTGACGTGTTAGCATAAACGACTACTTCGCGGTCATTGTTTCTAGCGCAAAAATCCGAAAACTTTTCAGTAGGACAGGCAATGTCTAATGAACACGTCGCTTCGAGCGTTGGCATTAAAACTTTCTTTGACGGGCTCAAGATTTTTGCAGTTTCGCCCATGAATTTAACGCCAGCAACAATTAAGAGATTAGCATCACAATCCCGACCAAANCGCGCCATNTCTAANGAATCACCGACGTAACCGCCAGTAGTTTCGGCTAGCTCNTGCAAGGTTGAATCGGTATAGTAATGCGCGACTAGCTTAGCATTTTTTGCGAGGATCAAGTCCTTGATCTCGCTCANTACTGAGGCTTTCTCTTCTTCTGAAATATNCCCTGGGAGATCAAGTTNGTCTATATGCCTTCGAACCAANGNTCTATCAGANGTNAGATCATTNGCGNTNAGACTGGGCTTTGTCATACTCTATCATCAAGCTTCTANAAAATANCTAATATAGTTCTTCAGAAANACCATCGCCCTTACGTTAACCTAAAAAGTCTGAANTTANTNTACGCTGTAACNTGGTCCCTTNGTTTCCTATAGTTTTNTAAGAAAACNCTCAAAAGCATTAATGTGCNAAACTGGTGGGCCGTGTGCGATTCGAACGCACGACCAATTGGTTAAAAGCCAACTGCTCTACCGACTGAGCTAACGGCCCACGAGCTGCGTCATACTACTATCAATATCAAAAAACTCAAGTGGAGTTATTAAATTCAACAATCGGATCACCCTAAGAACAGTCCAAACGGGACTTCAATTGAGTTTTTAAACCATAGAAGAATTTTTAGAATCAATCTAGCTGTAAGAGCTTAGTATCAGCTAAGTTAGCAACACCGGTGTTAGGAAATCGACGTTTGATTTCATTGAGTAATTGCCTTGCTTGAGTAATATTTCCCAATCCCTGATAGGCTAACCCTAACCCGTACATGGCGTCTGCTAACTTCGCAGAATCCTTATATTGATCTAAAATTATCTCGTACGAGTCCCTTGCCTCAGTAAAGCGTTCTAAATATAAATACGCTTGGCCTTTCCAATAGTGAGCGTTAGTTACAAAACGACCACTAGGATAAACACTCATATACTGATCAAACTCAGCTATGGAGCGCTCAAAATTTGAATTAATCACAGAATCGTAGGCCATTTGATACAGCTGCTGCTCACTTAATACTGCAGGTTGCAGAGTACCCCTGTTATTCGATGCCCTAGAAACACCAACCGATTCGGCTTCTTGGGTGTTAATCTCCTCAATAACTTGTTCAGACTTCGGATCAACCGAACTTGAATTAATCAAAGGAATGTTATTATCTGANCTAGTTNCANGAGATCGTNCAGTCGGATCTGANGACCCNCTTTCCAGCGCACTCAATCTAGTATCAGTGCTAGTATAACGATTTAGAGAATCACGCTGNATTTTTCGAAGTTCAAANCCTTGTTCTTCGACNATNCCACGCAGGGCNTGTAATTCAGTCCTCAATTGNTGATTTTGCTCCAGCAACAATGANAGCGCATCGCTATTNGGAGANGNTTGCGTCTGANTGCTCAAGTTAATGCCTTGAGACTCAACAACAGACCCCACNCCTTGANCAGCAGCCGGCAAACTAAGCATATACATCAAAACCACTGTAAGTAGCTTGCTGGCTGCAGCAGTATGAGGTTTATTCATACAATCCTATTGAGCGACAATCTCTACTCTTCTATTACGGCCGTATGCTTGCTCACTTTGACCTGACTGTTCTGGTCTTTCCTCACCGTAACTAACCACCTCTATTTGAGATCGAGAAGCGCCATTAACTATAAAATAGTTTAATACTCCATTCGCTCGACGCTCTCCAAGGGCAAGGTTATACTCCCTTGTTCCGCGTTCATCGGCATGACCTTCCAACCGGATACGCTTTCCAGAGTTAGCAGCCAAATCACGTGCGTGATACGTTAATGTCTCACGATCAGATGGCTGAAACTCCGCAACATCAAAATCGAAGTAAAAAACAGTCTGCCTTAGAGCATTTTGAGCNCTAATTTGCTCCTGGGTTAGTTGGTTATTTGATCCTGCTCCAGATGAAGAAGAACCGCTATTGCTGCTCGCCGCTGTTTCAGTGGCAGCTGATTCGTCTTCCATTTCGCTGGTCGAGCTACAAGCACCTAGCACGAATAGCGAGATAACTAACAGGCCCANTTTAAAGAATTGATTGCNTTGTTTTCCCACTCTTTGACTCCTCCAAAGGCNTTTTNGATTATGTTTNAANTCAGTAGCTNGTTAATTCAAAAACGGNGACCACGAAGGCTCCCGAACATCACCCTGCGTGGATGGTAAACGGAACTTGACTCGGCCGTCAATGGATACGGCATCNAGCACGCCTTTTCCNTTAAATTTTGTTGCATATATTATCATACTTCCGTTNGGAGCNAGNCTTGGTGATTCATCCAANGANGTGNCTGTCAAAGTGATTACTCTGAGCGTTTCGATATTCAAAATTGAGATCTTNTAGAGNGCTTGCCTTGTCTCNCTTCTCACATGCACCAAATTTACCCCATCCGGCAAAAAACGGGCCTTTGCNCATTGAAAACAGTCATAGGTTAATCTTTCCACATCATATGAATTAACAGCNCCCAAGGCTATCTGATAAATCTGTGGCTGACCAGTNCNATCNGACATGAACACGATATATTGTCCATCCGGNGTCCAGCTCGGCTCGGTATCAATCGCGGGGTGATCGGTAACACGGATCAGTTGATTTGAAATCAGGTCNTGAACATATATATCAGGGCTGCCATCCTTTGATAACACCATNGCCAGCTTATTNCCATCCGGAGACCAAACCGGNCTGCTATTAATATTTGGATAATTCGTTATTTGCCGCCTCTGACCAGAGGGAATATTCTGAATATAGATTCTAGGTAGGCCTGTTTCGAAAGAAACATAGGCCACATCTTGCCCATTTGGAGACCAATTAGGCGACATTATCGGCTCGCCAGACTCAAGNAGGACCTGCGGCCGTGCCCCGTCNTAATCTGACTTTTCCAATTTAAAAAGAGAGGTTCCGGGCCCTGCCCCCTCGGCTACGATATAGAGCAATTGCGACGTAAAAGCNCCAGGAACTCCTGTCACTTGCTCAAAAACCACGTTGCTGATTGTATGCCCGATATCTCTAAGCTGCGTTAANTTTCCTGTTAGAANCTCGCCCGCTAGCTTGATTTCGCGATTTACATCAAAAAATTCATATTGGACCTGAATTAATTGACTACCAGGTTCCTGGTTTATCTTGCCCACTAACAAATAATCTTGGGCCAGGATACGCCANTCTCTGTAAAACACCTCTTGTTCTTCATCTGGAAGGCTTATCATATTCGATAAAGAGAGAGCTCGGAACTCGCCGACTTGCTCTAAGTCATTTCTCACTATCCCCGCCACATCCTCACTTAAAACGATTCCGCTGTCCATTGAGAACGGAACCACAGCGATAGGAATCGGATTATCTACGCCTTGAGTGATTTGAATGCTAAGCTCCGCACTAACATCGGTAGCCAACACAAAAATAATGGGGAAAATAAATCGCGGCTTCAATTTAGCAGATCCTCTGGCTGAAAAATTAACGATAACGTTCTNAAATTGGCATTAAATATNTTAATCGGCAAATCTCGCAATTCTGTGAATGGCGCAGCACTATACACAGCGTTTTCTGAAGCTCGATCAAACGCCGGGTCCCCACTTGTTTGGGTTATTCTCACATCCAAAAGCTCACCGGTCGGCAACATCTGAATNTGAAGGATCGCCCTCATACCATTTCGAGCACTTGGAGGCCTATTCCAAACTTGCTGAACTGCTTGCTGAATTATAGCTGTAGCACTTTGCACTAACTCAAATTCAGTCCTTGCTGCCTCTGCTACTGACTCTGCCGCGNCCTTTTCAGACATTTCACGGCGCCTCTCAGCTTCTTGCTGCTGCCTATCCGCTAATGCTTTTTCCTCCCTGTCCTCCCGCTCTTGCCGCTCTTGCCGCTCTTGCCGCTCACGCTCCAACTCTTCTTGCTGCAGCTGTCGCTCTAACTCCTCTCTTTCCCTTAAAGCCGCCCTTTGTTGCTCNTCCTCTTGTCTTTCTCTATCCGCTTCCTCTTCAANTGCTCTCTCTTGTTCGATTCTTCTTTGCTCTTCNCGCTCAATTTCCCGGACTCGCTGCTGTTCAATCACTCTTTGATTCCGAACTTGAGGATTCTCATCAATGAACAAGGCTTTAATNATTGTTGGTTGAACAAGTTCCAAGCTNTCAGCGCTTGAACTTGATTGTANCCAAATTAGAAAAGCGAGGATTAGACTATGGAAGGAAACAGCNACGATTATCGATAAGGGATATCCATTATATATAATTAGGTTGTTTAAAAATGTATTCATTTATCACACCCTAACTCACAATTCATTTCTNGGTTGAGTGATAAAATTTGGATTAATTACCCCCGCATTGTTTAGGGTAGTAATTAAGGTAATCATTGCTCCCCAATCGGCTAATGTGTCGCCCTCAACCAATACTTGAATGTTTGGATTAGCACTTACAATTTGACCTACTCTTAAGCCAATTGCGCCTAAATCCAGCGATTCTCGCTCGTCCCCCGTAGCACCTATACTCAAGAAATATTCACCATTTGCGGTTATGGAAACTATCAATGATTCTAAATTCTCATCCAAGTTCAAAGGTTCGTTATTTGCCTGAGGCAAATCGACTTCTATCCCTTGGTTCAACATAGGCGCGGTAACCATGAATACGATCAGCAAAACCAGCATAACATCAATGTAGGGCACTACATTAATTTCACTCATTGGTTTTCTCTTCTTACGAATCATAGTTTCCATAAAAAGTTAACTCATTCCCTCAAGTTAGTATGAATTTGTCGGTGTAGTATGCTGGAAAATTCATCGGTAAAGGTAATGTAACTGCTAGTAACGTTATCAAGCAAAGCTGAATACCTGTTAAAGGCTACTACAGCTGGGATCGCAGCGAACAAGCCCATTCCAGTTGCGAATAAGGCCTCCGCAATACCCGGCGCCACGACCTGTAAAGTTGCTTGTGCCTGAGCAGCCAGACCCAAAAAAGCGTTCATGATACCTATCACGGTCCCAAACAAACCGATATAAGGAGAAACTGAACCAACGGTAGCTAAAAAGGGTAAATTCTTTTCAAGCTTTTCTTCCTCTCTAGAGTAAGCAACCCGCATTGCTCGTTGTGCGCCCTCCATAATGGCCTCTCCATCAATCGAGCCTTGTTGCCTCAATCGCATAAATTCTTTAAAACCCGCCCGAAAAATATTCTCCATACCGACAACTTGAATATTCTCTTGCTGCATTTGAGTACCTTCCTTGTAAAGTTGACTTAAATCCATACCTGACCAAAAACGTTGTTCGAAACCAAAAACTCCTTTTCTAGCGGACGATAAAACAAGCCACCGTTGGACAATAATTACCCATGAGATAATTGACAGTAGGAAAAGAATAAACATAACAAGCTGAACAGCAAAACTAGCGTTCAGAATAAGCTCAATTAGACTAATGCCATCGTTCAATTCCAATGCTCCACGATTTTATAATGGTTCCTGCAAACAACTTCAACAACATTCACATACGCGATATACAATGCTTTTCGGCCGAATATATAAATAGTTTCATCAAATTTAATCTAATCAAGAAAAAGGAGCTGCCCAGAGACAAAAAGAGNCAAAACGCCGATAAAATGTGTCTAAAACAGGGCTAATGCTTGCCACACAGACACAGAAATCTATCTTAACTATGATTATCCTCGGAGAATAAGCCCTCGGTTTTACTTGACGATTCAATGCCGAAGTGCCGATAAGCAAACTGCGTAACAACACGCCCTCGAGGGGTTCTCATGATAAAGCCTTGCTGAATTAAATAAGGCTCCAATACATCCTCTATAGTATCTCTCTCTTCACTTATGGCAGCAGAGAGACTATCAATACCAACCGGGCCGCCATCAAATTTTTCGATCATTGTCGTTAGCAATCGTCGGTCCATATGGTCGAACCCATTTTTATCAATATTCAACATATCAAGCGCTGTGCTAGCCAAAGGCTTGTCAATTTTTCCGTCGGATTTAACCTCCGCAAAATCCCTTACCCTGCGAAGCAGTCGGTTTGCAATTCGCGGCGTCCCTCGAGACCGATTAGCAATTTCTATCGCTCCGTCTTTGTGTATTTGAGTTCCAATTATCTGCGCCGATCGGCGGACTATTTTGCTCAACTCTCCAACAGAGTAAAATTCTAGTCTTTGAATAATTCCGAATCTGTCTCGAAGGGGAGACGTCAGAAGTCCAGCTCGAGTAGTAGCACCAACAAGAGTAAACGGCGGTAAGTCTAGTTTGATTGATCTTGCGGCTGGGCCTTCTCCAATCATTATATCCAGCTTGTAATCTTCCATAGCTGGATAAAGTATCTCTTCAATTGCAGGACTTAGCCTGTGTATCTCATCTATAAATAGTACATCGGATGACTCTAGATTCGTCAACATAGCTGCCAAGTCTCCCGCCTTTTCTAAAACCGGCCCTGATGTGGTTTTTAAATCGGCACCCAATTCATGGGCAATGATATTCGCCAAAGTGGTTTTTCCAAGACCTGGAGGCCCAAAAACCAATGTGTGGTCCAGGGGTTCCTCACGATTCCTCGCAGCTTTTATAAAAATGCTCATTTGTTCTTTGACTTTTTCTTGCCCTATATAATCCTCTAAGCGAATTGGTCTAATCAGATTATCATTAGAGCCTTCGAAAATTCCCTCTTCGGATGATATGAGTCTTTCTTCTTCCACCGTTAAGCCATACTCTTCAATGAAAATCTGATTAATTCTTCACTATCACTAATCTCAGGATTAGTCTTTAAAACCTGAGCGATAGCTCTTGCCGCTTGTTGGGGTTTATATCCAAGGCTGATCATTGCGATCTCAGCGTCTTTCATGATGGTCGACCGAGAGACCAAAGAAAGGTCAGGGTCTGCTTCAATAGAGCTCCACTCTGACAACTTATCTCGCATTTCAATTATTAGCCTTTCAGCTGTCTTTTTGCCAATTCCCGGCATGCGAACCATCGATTCACTATCGTTATTCTGGATAGTTTGAACTAAATCATCCACGCTCATGCCTGACAGGATACCCAAAGCCATCTTAGGACCAACCCCATTAATGCGAACCAATGAACGAAACATTTTCTTTGTTTTAGCATCGATGAACCCATAGAGAGTTTGCGCATCTTCTCTAACTGAGAAATGTGTATGCAAATGGACCGGTTCCCCTAAATCAGGAAGCTTATACAAAGTACTCATAGGCACAAGAACTTCATAAGTAATACCCCCCACTTCAACCAGAATTTCAGGAGGACTCTTCTCAATTATTCTACCTTTAATCTGCCCTATCACTACTCAGCGCAACCTGTTTTTACTGAAAGATTTTGCTCCAGATATTTTAATCATCTTACTCTGAGCATTTACATGACAAATTGCTATAGCCAGCGCATCGGCTGAATCTTCAGCAATACCTTCATTTAAACCCAATAAAATTTGAACCATGCGGTTAACCTGAGATTTACTAGCAGCACCGGTCCCCACAACAGTTTGCTTAACTTTCCTAGCCGAATACTCAGCTATGCAAACATCATTCACCAAACATGCTGCCAATGCCACCCCTCGTGCCTGACCCAGCTTCAAAGCAGAGCCCGCATTTTTCCCCATGAAGACCTCTTCAATTGCNACTTCCTCTGGCTGATACTCGTGAATTACAGAACAAAGTTGGTCAAAAATCGTCTTTAGTCTCTTTTGCATATCAGAAGAGTTGGTGCGAATACAGCCACAGTAGACATATTCAAGTTTATTACCTTCTGACTTAATTAGACCAAACCCTGTGACTCGGGAACCGGGATCTATACCTAAGATCATAGTCATTGCANAACCATGATATCTGTATTCATAAATTTATGACTTTCAATTTTAAAGTTTAGCAATTATTTCCGCCGAAATATGGGCATTAGAGAAAACATTTTGGATATCGTCCAAGTCTTCGAGATGCTCAATNAATTTGAGGAGCCTTTCTGCATCGCCCAGGCTNAAATCTANCTCATTAGATGCCAGCATCGTCATCTCAGCGGAAATGCTTTTCAATCCTGCATTTTTAAGGGAATCTTGGACCACACCAAAGTTTTCTAACGAAGTCATTACGTCGATACCGCCATCATCTGTTTCGATAATATCATCAGCACCTGCGTCCAANGCATGATCCATGATTTTTTCTTCGCTTATGTCGCTTGAGAAGCTAATAATTCCCGTTTGCTTAAAAAGATATGAAACTGAACCACTAGTCCCTAGACTGCAACCAAATTTTGAAAATCCATGGCGAACCTCCGCAACAGTCCTATTCTTGTTATCTGTCAACGTTTCGCACAAAATTGCTACGCCACCTGGGCCATATCCCTCATAAGTTAACTCTTCTAAATTGTCACTCTCTGCAGANCCTGATCCTCGNGCAATAGCCCTTTCAATTGTATCTCGTGTCATGTTCGCATTCAGNGCTTTATCAACGACCGCTCTAAGACGAGGATTATCTGCCACGGCCCCGCCGCCCATCTTTGCAGCCACCGTGAGCTCTCTAATNATCTTCGTAAAAACCTTACCACGTTTNGCATCCTGNCCTGCTTTCCGATGCTTGATGTTTGCCCATTTACTATGCCCAGCCATCGAATAAATTACCTNTTAAATAATTAGCGTGGGTTTGNATCGCGAAGCCGGATACTTAATTCACGAAGTTGCTTAGGAGATACACTACCCGGAGCTTCAGTTAGCGGACAAGACGCAGATTGTGTTTTTGGAAATGCTATTACGTCTCGAATTGAATTTGAATCGGTCATCAACATTATGAGCCTATCCAAACCAAAAGCGATACCTCCATGAGGAGGGCATCCGTAAGAAAGAGCCTCCAGCAAGAAACCGAACTTCTCTTGCGCTTCATTATTATCAATGCCTAGAACCTCAAATACAGCTCGCTGTTGTAAAGCATTATGAATTCTAATAGATCCTCCGCCAAGTTCGGTGCCATTTAGAACCATATCATATGCTCGAGATAATGCCCTAGTCGGCTCTTTCTTCAATTCCTCAGCCCCTAAGCTAGGAGCAGTGAAAGGATGATGCAGTGAAGTCAATTGGCCATCAGAAGCCACATCAAACATTGGAAATTCAACCACCCAGACCGGCGCCCAGCCGCTTGCCACAAGATTAAGCTCTTCTGCTACTTTTATTCTTAAGGCACCCATCGCCTCGTTAACGATCTTTGACTTGTCAGCTCCAAAGAATATTATATCTCCAGTTTTTGCGGACAAAGTTAATAATAAATCATTGATAATATGTTCATCCATGAACTTAAGAATCGGTGATTGAAGACCATCAGGACCACTAGCCAGGTCGTTTACTTTTATCCAAGCAAGGCCACGCGCACCGTAAACCGCCACGTACTCTGTAAGATCGTCTATTATCTTTCGGGTCAAACTTACTCCACCTGGAACCCGAAGTGCTACTACTCTGCTATCCTCATCATTCGCCGGACCGCTAAACACCTTGAACTCTACTGATTTCATTAGATCTGCGATATCAACTAACTTAAGATCAATACGCAAATCGGGTTTATCAGAGCCGTATAGCTTGATAGCTTCGGCGTAAGTAATTCTGGGAAAATCACTTAAATCGACATCCAATGCCTTCTTAAAAGTATGCTTAATCATTGCCTCCATGATTTCCATAATTTGGTTTTCTTCCATGAAAGAAGTTTCTATGTCGATTTGAGTAAACTCAGGTTGTCGATCGGCCCTTAAATCTTCATCACGAAAACATTTCGCGATTTGATAATAACGATCCATACCAGATGCCATCAAAATTTGTTTAAAGAGCTGTGGCGATTGCGGTAGCGCGAAAAACCTATTCGCATGAGTACGACTTGGCACAAGATAATCTCGCGCCCCTTCGGGGGTAGCTTTAGTTAAAAGCGGAGTCTCTATATCGAGAAAGCCATTGCTATCTAAAAAATTTCTGATTATGTTCACGACTTTAGATCGGAATCTAAGTCTATCCGCCATTTCAGGGCGGCGAAGATCAATGTAGCGGTATTTGAGCCTCACATCCTCCCCTACTTCCGCGTGCTCGTCCAACTGAATTGGAGGCGTTTCAGAAGCATTCAACACAGTCAAATGACTGCCTAATATTTCCACCCGTCCAGTCAACATTTCAGCGTTTATTGTGCCTTCTGGCCTGAGCCTTACCTTACCCTCTACTGCGACGACAAACTCATTTCGGACTCCTTCGGCAATTCTAAAACTCTCTTCAGAGTCGGGATCATAGACGACTTGAGCCAAACCTTCTCTATCTCTTAGGTCTAAAAATATCACACCACCGTGGTCTCGGCGCCTGTGCACCCAACCACACAACGTAACATCCTCATCAACGTTTGATTCATTCAATTCACCGCAGAAGTGACTTCGCATAAACTATTCCTTTTTCTTAGATTCAGCGGTACCTTTTGATTTTTTCCCGGCTGAATCATTTTTAGAGCTAACATTTGCGGAGCTATTCTTTTTTTCAGAAGAATCAGACTGCTTCTGATCAGGTTTATTCGGCTCCGAGACTTTCGATTTTTCAATGTTTTCAGCGACCGGTTTCGAGTCAGATTCGGCGAGCTTCTTCTTGTCTCCAGTTTTGAAATCAGTTTCATACCACCCTTCGCCTTTCAACCGGAAACTAGCTGCAGACATAAGTTTTCGCAAACTTGCCGCACCACATGCTGAACAAACCTCTAGGGGCTTATCATTCAACTTTTGAAAAGCTTCTGTTCTTGCGCCGCAAGAATCACAGCGATACTCGTAAATGGGCATATAAACTAAAGTCTCTTGCCATCTAAAGGAAATAGCCTCATTGATCCACACTATTACTTAGATTCATTGCAAATGATATCGGGGTGTAAAAATCTAATTATACCCCATATGACTGATGTAGCACCTCCGATGAAATAAATTTGTTACCTTAGCCACTAAAGCATAAAAAATAATGAACCGGAATAACCTAATAATTAGCTTGATTTTCTAGATTATTAGCTAATCATACATTGGTAAAAACAAAGTCATCATAAATGCTTGCTAGGCTCCAGTGAATGATTTATAAATACATACGCTGAATCATCCACGGGAAGTTGATGGCTCACAAGCATTAGCAAAATAAAACCTGACTTCTTCAAATTTTTGAAGGTCGACTCCTAAGAATTGTAACTCAAAAGAGATTGGGCATGGCTGTAAGTAAAACTCCGCGAAAAAAAGCACCGGCAATACAGAAAAAATATACGAAAACTGAAATTTTGAATGAAATAGCTAAAAATTCAAACGTTGGCAAAAAAGAGGTCGCTGCCGTTCTCGACGAGTTAGATATCTTAATTGAGAGACATATAAAGAAGCGAGCTGTTGGAGAGTTCACGCTACCTGGTTTGCTGAAAATAAAATGTGTAACGCGGCCCGCGAGGCCGGCACGAAAAGGCGTTCCTAATCCTTTTCGTCCGGGAGAACTCATGGATATTCCTCGTAAGCCCGCCACAACTAGGATTAAAGTTTTACCCCTAAAGAAGCTTAAAGAATACGCCTTGTAGTACCCGCAAGAAGCAGCAGTAATCGAGTAATGCAACTGTAATACTGATGATGAAAGGCGGCCCTTGGCTGCCTTTCTTTTAGTGGAGTCCTTCCTTCAGGCCAAATATGTAATGAAAATTAGTAACTACCTGCTTGCAACAGTAAAGGAATCACCAGCTGACGCTGAAATAGCAAGCCATAAACTAATGCTCCGAGCAGGCTTGATAAGAAAACTCGCTAGCGGGCTATACACCTGGCTACCTTTAGGTAATAGAGCCTTAAAAAAAGTTGAAAACATTGTCCGCAATGAGATGGATAAATCGGGCGCGATGGAGATTTGTATGCCGGTAGTCCAGCCAGCGGAGTTATGGTTGGAGTCAGATCGATGGTCTCAAATGGGGCCAGAATTATTTCGTCTCCAAGATCGAAATGATAGAGATTTTTGCCTAGGGCCTACTCATGAAGAGGTCATCACCGATTTAGTTAGAAAAGAGTACAGCAGCTATAGGCAGTTACCAGCGATTTTCTATCAAATACAAACAAAGTTTAGAGATGAGCGTCGTCCGCGCTTCGGTATTATGCGGTCTCGGGAATTCATCATGAAGGACGCTTATTCATTTCATAGCGATGAAGAGTCGCTGCAAGAAACCTACTCAATCATGCACGAAACATATTCCAATATTTTTTCGCGTTTAAAGTTAAATTTTCGTTCTGTCGCTGCAGATTCTGGCAGTATTGGAGGAAATACCTCCCATGAATTTCATGTTCTTGCCGACGCTGGCGAGGACGAAATCGTATTTAGTACGGACGGTAAATATGCCGCTAACATCGAACTAGCTGAAGCTCATCTTCATACCCCAAATAAAAAAGAGGAAAAGAGAGACTCCAAATTGGTAGATACTGGAGATGCCACCTCCATTGACTCAATAACAAAATTACTGGGAATAGACGCCAAGAAAACCCTAAAAACGCTAATTGTGCATGGTGAAGATAAGGAAGGTAATATCTCAAATAATTTGGTTGCGCTCCTTTTACGCGGTGATCAAGAGTTAAATGTGACAAAGACTGAAAAATTAAAAGGAATTTATTCACCCCTGAAGTTTGCAAGTAATCAATTAATCTTAAAGCAGACAGGATCAACGATTGGCTCTCTAGGGCCTAAAGATTTAGATATCCATAAAATTGCAGACTTTAGCGTTGAAGGGCTTTGTAATTTTGTTTGCGGAGCAAATATGGCCGGCAAACACTTTACTGATATGAATTGGTCAGAGAATTGCTCTTATGATCAAGTAGCAGATCTCCGCATGGTTCAAGGAAACGATAAGAGTATCGCTGACAGATCACCAATAGAGATCAAAAGGGGTATCGAAGTTGGGCATATATTTCAATTAGGAGCGAAGTATAGTGAATCCATGGATGCAAGCATACTCGACTCAAATGGAAAGGCTACTCTGATGCAAATGGGTTGTTATGGCATTGGCATAACTCGACTTCTGGCATCCTGCATAGAACAAAACCACGATGAAAAAGGTATATTATGGCCAAGTGAAATAGCCCCATTTCGATTAATCATACTGCAGATTGATGCGCACAAATCTGCTGATGTAATCTCAATTTCGGAATCCTTGTACAACAAGTCATTAATCTTTGATATTGAATCTTTATTAGATGATAGAGATAGGAAAACTAGTCCCGGGGTTAAGCTCACGGAATCAGAGCTAATTGGAATTCCTCACCGAATTGTAGTATCACCAAGAACACTAAAAGAGAATGCTGTTGAATATACAAATAGGCAAACAGGAGCAAAAACAAAAGTACACATTGAGGATATTGAAAAATTTCTTAAGGAAACAGTGTGTATCGATTGAATAGGCCGTATCTCAATTTATGATCTAAAAGCAAATGGCCTCGGACTCAAAATAATTTGTTTTGCTAAACGGCTCAGTTTAGTTCATCTTCGCATATGTTTAGACTGAAATTTTCAAACTATAAAGTACTTAATTCGGGAATTAAGATAGATGCCTCAGCCTTATATACTAGTGCTCTACTACAGTCGATATGGATCTACCGAAAAGCTCGCCCAACTTATAGGGCGAGGCGTAGAGAGCGACGGTAATTTCGAGGCAAGACTCAGAACAGTACCCTCAGTATCTCCTGACTCGGAAGCTAGCGCCCCACTTATCCCAGACTCCGGTGCAATTTTTTGTTCACAAGAAGATCTTAAGCATTGTTCTGGTTTAGCTCTCGGTAGTCCAACTAGATTTGGAAATATGTCTGCATCACTCAAATATTTTATAGATAGCACGGGGGCCATATGGGCATCTGGCAATTTAATCAACAAACCNTTTGCTACTTTTACCTCTAGCAATTCGCTTCACGGCGGTCAGGAATCCACTCTTTTAACAATGGCCATACCCATGCTGCACCACGGAATGATCTATTCCGGAATACCATACTCGGAGCCGAGCCTTAACAGCACGAAGACAGGNGGCAGTCCATATGGAGCGAGTCACTTTGCAGGCTCTGAAAAAGGCACAGACGTTTCCAAAGAAGAAACCAACTCATGCCTTGCTTTGGGGAAAAGACTAGCATTTTTGTCAAAAAAGCTTGGCTNAGTTGATAACTAAGGTATTTAGGCTCNTGAAAAAAANNNACCTAAAATATANNCANCTTTCCGCAATAATCTCNTACTACTCACTATTACTCTTATTCCTCTTCTTTAACTTGCAAACCCTCAGAGTCAATTTAGCATTCGAGTTTATTGCAACANTGATACAAGTTAGCCCTCTGCTGCTATTCGTTAAAGGTCTTCACGTTCTGCATTCACGTTCAATAATTTGGCTGTGTTTTTTATCTTTAATTTATTTTGTTCATGGAGCAATGAATGCCTTAAGCGGAACATACTCCGCATTCGGATGGGGAGAAATTATTTTCAGCTTACAGCTATTTATAAGCCTAGCAATCTGCGCTAGCTCCTATAAAAAAACAAAGANCACTGCCTAAAGCGATTTACCAACCCATAACTTTTTTTATTAATGGNATTGTTATTTTTCGCTTTTCTATTTTGGAAGCCTCGTCCAACNTGTTAAGCAAATTAATAATTTCATGGAGATTTCTGCGTATGTTTTTGGCGATATAATTTAAAATATCATTATCTAACTTCATACCTCTCAGTTCCGCTCTAAATTTTAAGATATCAAACCGCTCCTTTTCACCTGGAGAATGGAGCTTAAATACAGGAAATCCACAAAGCCTAGACTGCAAATCCGCTAAACTTACANTTAAATCTTGAGGTGATCGATCAGAGCTTATAATTAGCCTACAATTAGTCTCTTGGGCTTCGTTATAAAGCCGGAAAATAGCCTCTTCCCAAGCAAGATCCATTGTAATTGCTTGGATATCATCAAGGCAGACAACACTCATTCCCTCAATCCCAGTAAGCATTTCAGGNGAGTAACTCTCGGCTTTAGTTAACGACAGGAACATTGATGATTCCTGCCTACTGTATGCAACATGACAGACTGCTTGCAAAAGATGAGACCGGCCTGAACCNTCACTTCCCCACAAATAAACAAAGGAGGTTTCGCTCTTAAGCTCTTTAAGTATCTCAGCGTCGCTACTAAATTCGAAAAAATTTTGGAACCTAGTTTCACTATCCAAGTTAAGATTTAACGGAAGTTGTGGACCACTTTCACCCCTCATTGTCTACCTGGTCCATCTGTAGTGTAGAGGATTGGGGTTACCAGCTTGATTGCTTTGAATAGGCACAAGGTCCCTATCCAGCGCTATTACCTCGAATAACTGAGACGCCTCACCGAGCAAACCAAGCTCAAGTTGTAAAGTTCCGCTATCTAAGTTAACAGCCTTTACGCTATAGACTAGACCTAATCCCGATACATAATTCATCAAAGATGTATAAGCTCTCAAGTTTCTTATTCCCTCGATTTTCAAATTTACCGACTCCTGGGGTGTTGAATAAGAAAGGACCGCAAAGTAATCCGCTAAACGGTTAGTTATCCTATCTAAAGGCACCTCTAAATAGTCATCGAGGTTTTTCTCGACTCCATCAAAAACATCAGCCTCATCTTGAAAGATAAATTGCCAAAGACCTATAAGTTCGCCTCCACTAGTAAAATGCAATCTACCTGAAAGAATACTATCTGCTCCATATCTTAAGCTGGCTTTAACAATCTTTTGCGAATCAAGTGCCCAAACGTCTTCTTCTGATAAATTTTGTCTATCCTGGAAATCAAGTACTGGGAAAATTATTGGAATTGCGCGAATTCGGGCAAAGTTTTGAACATACTCTGATATCTCAGGGTTTGACTCTTTAGTTAACAATGTGCGGGAACCTGATGCATCTTGTAAGACCATCCATATCAACACGCTAGGCCTATTACTATTCCAAATAGGGATGTTAGCATCCGTAAGAAGCGCTTCAATTAACAAGCTTGAAAAACTAACTTCAATAAACCCGTTTTCATTTAATCTGTCAGGATTATTGATACCATTATCTGCTACTTGGCTAGCGTTCTGACTCTCATATCGAATTGCTTCAACATAACTTTGCGCCCCAGCGACGGCTCCCTCTATATTGGGATCGGAAAGCCAACTCTTACTTCCAGTTAGCTTCACTATTACCGCTTTAAAGGCCTCTTGAAATGCTCGATTTCTCTCAGAATCGCTCTCATTACTAACGGCAACTCGATGACTATAGAGGCCGGTGACTTGGAGGCCATATAGCTCTTGCTGAAATATAAACATCGACAGAAGCATTACCGTAAAGTTAATACTTTTCTTTAAGCTAAATTTCATTTCCATTAAATTGTGCTTCTTAGCGCTAAAAATACATGACCTATAATGAGACTGACTCAGTTTGCCCTTTTTGATAAACTACTACCAGTTTCAACGTATGCAGTCAATTAGGGCACTTTGAATGAGCATCAATCAGGATTCAAAAGATAAAGATAAATCCAGCGTACTCGACTACAGATCAGCCGGAGTAAATATAGATGCTGGCAATTCGTTAGTTTCAAATATAGCAGAAATTACCAAAGCAACTGCAAGACCTGAAGTACTATCAAGTCTTGGTGGCTTTGGAGCCCTCTGCGAAATCCCTAAAAATTATACACATCCGGTACTAGTGTCAGCAACAGATGGAGTCGGAACGAAATTAAAACTAGCTATGGCCCTGAGAAAACATGACAGCATAGGAATTGATTTAGTAGCTATGTGTGTAAATGACCTAATTGTCTGCGGAGCAGAACCACTTTTTTTCCTGGATTATTATGCAACTGGGAAACTTGATGTGGATATAGCCAAAAGTGTAATTTCCGGTATTGGCGAAGGATGTAAAATGGCCGGCTGTGCACTTGTAGGTGGNGAGACAGCNGAAATGCCNGGCATGTACTCGCATGGCGACTACGATCTTGCAGGCTTTGCTGTAGGCGTGGTTGAGAAGAATTCGATAATCGATCAATCTAAAGTTTCAATAGATGATGTTCTTATAGGAATTCATTCCTCAGGCCCTCATTCAAATGGCTACTCATTGATTCGCAAAATACTTGAACTAGATAAATCAGATTTGTCACAGCCTTTTGAGGGCGAGACTTTGGGGGAGAAACTTCTATGCCCAACAAAAATTTACGTACAGATGTTGAACAAATTAAAGAGCAAACTACAGATTAACGCTATCGCTCATATTACTGGCGGCGGGTTAATCGAGAATATACCCAGAGTAATCCCAAATCAGATGAAAGCGAATATCGAACTAAAGAATTGGCAGCAGCCGGCTATATTTTCTTGGTTGCAAGCCCAAGGAGATATTGCCACCCATGAAATGTATCGGACATTTAATTGTGGTATCGGTATGGTGATTTCTGTCAATCCTAATGATGCGGAACAAGCTATTGATTTATTAAACCAAGACGATCTAAATGCATCAGTGATTGGGTATTTTTCTAAAAAATCTTCAACCGAAAAAGCTATACAACTACTAAGCTGATCATAAATATAGATTGTTCATTAAATGGCCAAAGAGACCTTCAGTATTGTAATTCTCATCTCCGGGCAAGGAACTAATTTACAGGCACTTATTAACGCAAGGTCAAGTTATAAAATTGATGCCGTTATATCCAACAATCGAAATGCAGCAGGCCTAGATAGAGCAAAACGGTCTGGAATAGAAACATTTGTCATCGAACACGGGTCATTCGATTCAAGAATTGGTTTTGAAAAGTGCCTTGCGGCAAAAATTAAGGAAATTAATCCGAATTTAATTGTACTTGCTGGGTTTATGAGAGTCTTAGGATCGGAGTTTATACGCCTGTTTTCCGGTAAGATAATTAATATTCACCCTTCTCTGCTTCCCAAATACCCNGGCCTAAACACCCATAAGCGCGTTTTGGAGGATAGGCAAAGCCTGCACGGTGCGACTGTGCATTTTGTAACCGAAGAATTAGACGGAGGCGCTATAATTGCTCAAGACTCAGTGCCAGTATTTTACGATGATACAGTTGAAACTTTAGCAGCAAGAGTTCTTGAAAAGGAACATATTTTGTATCCGAAAGTAGTCGAATCATTAGCAGCGAGCGAAATTCAAACAAAGAATGAAGATGTCTAATCCAGCCCAAAGAATCGCTTTGGTAACTCATCCACCCGCCATCTATTTGGGACTCCTGTTATTAATCATTCCGCCATCATCAAAAAGTCAAGAACTCGATACGTACGCGATCGACTATCGGGCTAAAGCAGGTATAGTTACAGCAACAGCAAGGCGTTCACTGTCAAAAATAGAAAGAAATTCGTATCAGTTATTAAATACTTTAAACGTTGCCCTGGCAGGTCAATCAGTCGCGGAGATAATAGANAGAAGTGAGGTTGTGTTATTAGACGATCAGACCTTGGTTCCGAACTCATATAGCAAGGAACAATTTGGCTTTANANATAACTTAGAATCAATCACATATAACTGGAATCAGTCTNCTGCAACANTCATAAACTCAGATCAATTTACACAAATTAACCTGNAAAAGGGCACTTTTGATCAGTTAAGTCATCAGATAGCTATGCGCGAAAAGTTCACACGAGGTGGAGAGCAATTCTCGTATAATGTTATTGACGACTTTAAACTTAAAGAATACCGGTATAGTGTCATAGGTAGGGAAGAGATCAAAACGCCACTTGGTGATTTTCACAGCATCAAGATTGAAAGAACTCAGCCTAGAGACGACAAACGATCCATTGTATTTTGGTTATCAACCGAGTGGGCGGGTGTGCTTCTCAGGATGGATCAGGTCATAAACGGCACGATTGAACTGACTCTTGAAATACAAGATGGTGTTGTTAACGAACGGCCAATAACAGGACAAATAGAAGATTAGATAGACGCAGACTTTTCTTCGATAA
>PAWK01000017.1 GCA_002714195.1 Gammaproteobacteria bacterium
GGCGCACCCTCATGAATCGAAATTTGTTCGTCCTCAATAAGTAAACCTGGCTTCCATTCGCCGTTTTCATAGATAGCACTATAACGGTAATCTGTTCTAATATAGTCAAAACCTAATTCAGACCACTTAAGATCTTTTTTACTTACTTTTTTGCCCAATGTTCTTCCCTAACCTCTCAATTACCAATCTAGAACATTATCAGATATCTTATCTTTAATAGCTAGACGCCGAATATTTTCTTAGTATTAGGTACAAAAACAGGAGAGCAAATTTCTTATCTTCGACTTGAATATTGGGTATGAACAATAATGGAATTTATAGATATTGGAGCAAACCTCACGCACGAATCATTTAGAAACGATTTAGATGAGGTGATCAAAAATGCTGAAAAAGCTGGCATCATACATATTATGCTCACAGGAACCGACCAACAGACTAATCTAGAAGCTATGCGTCTTGCGATATCGAATCCCTCTTTTTTTAGTTCAACGGTGGGATTCCATCCACATATAGCCGACAAAGTTGACGAGTCTGATTTTATAAGAGCTACAGATTTGCTTAGTTCTAAGCATGTTGTGGCAATCGGAGAAACTGGTCTTGACTACAATAGGAACTTCTCTTCAAAAAAAGCACAGCTGAAAATCTTTGAGCAGCATCTTGAGTTGGCTACTCAAGTTAAACTTCCTCTTTTTCTTCATCAGAGAGACGCCCATNNAGANTTTTTNCCNCTGCTGAATAAATATCGTTCAANNATNGTNGGAGGTGTAGTTCATTGCTTTACTGCAGATAAACGAGCTCTAGATGCGTACCTTGATATAGAAATGCANATAGGCATTACNGGCTGGATTTGCGANGAGCGCCGAGGNAAAGGTCTGCAAGAGATTGTNCNNANAATTCCCGAGNATANAATNTTACTCGAGACTGATTCACCGTACTTACTNCCAAGAAGNNTCAGACCTAAACCTAANTCTAGAAGAAATGAGCCTAAGTTTCTGCCCGAAGTNGCGAGATTAGTTTCAGAGCATTCTGCAAAGNAATTAAAAGAAATNGCTCGCANAACAACGCGCAACGCTATAAACCTTTTNAATTTGCCGATTGATNATATNAANCCTTAAATATCTAANAGAGTNACTATTTCATCCGCATNAAAAGGCCAANATAACTNNCTTTGANTCTCANNATTCAACANAACTGGGATNCTAAGNCCGTATTTTTCCACAAGTTCTGCNTCGNNCGCTATATCAATNACTTCCAGTGCAAACATGNACCTTTTTCGAAGGNCGNCTAAAATCTNCTCTGCGTNCTCACACAAATGACACCCTTGCGTAGTATAAAACTTTAACTCTTTCATATTNNCAAAGGANCNCAGTGTTGAGAAGANCCATCAATANCCCCAAAGACTTANCTCNAAGCTGNCAANCNCCNAAACTTGGCCAAAATTNATAAGTTGACNGCGATGCTGCCTCCCACCAAATNNTGTAAGCCCATAGAAAACCNNAAAGATACACTCCGATACAAACTGTGCCTAGACATAGACTACAAAACGTTTACAATCCTGGNGTTTGCGCCCTTGACAGAAGAGAATTCGAACTATGAGTCANCACGGAATAATCACAGAACTCAAAAGCTGGTTATCACAGCAGATTATCGGACAGGAGCGCTTACTCGACCGCTTGTTGATCGCGCTCTTAGCTGATGGTCACCTCTTAGTTGAAGGCGCTCCCGGGCTCGCTAAGACAAAGGCAATAAAAGATCTCTCAAGGGCTGTCGAAGGAGATTTTCACCGAATCCAATTTACCCCCGATCTTCTGCCTAGTGACATTACAGGCACTGAGGTCTTCCGACCAGAAGATGGTACTTTCCGATTTCAACAGGGACCTATATTTCACAACCTCGTTTTAGCAGATGAGATTAATAGGGCTCCCGCTAAAGTTCAATCAGCACTTCTGGAAGCTATGGCGGAGCATCAGGTAAGCGTAGGGAGAGAATCCTTTGAACTTCCGCCGTTATTTTTAGTTATGGCCACTCAAAATCCAATTGAGCAAGAGGGAACATATCCTCTTCCTGAGGCTCAGCTAGACAGGTTCCTTATGCACGTCACTATTGATTACCCAGTCATTGAGGCCGAGAGAGACATTCTTCACCTTGTTCGGGATGAGGCGCAAAATAAAGTCCAAGACCCGCCAAATATTATCTCTCAAGATGATTTATTTCAGGCTAGACAGGAAATATTAGGGCTACATATGGCCCCGGAAGTTGAGGAATACGTTATTCAGCTTATTATGGCTACCCGGCAACCCGAAGTTTACGGTGAAGATCTTTCCTCTTGGCTAGAATACGGAGCAAGTCCTCGTGGCACAATTTCTCTCGACAGGTGCGCTCGAGCATTTTCCTGGATACAAGGAAGGGATTTTGTAAGTCCAGACGACGTTCAAGAGGTCTTATTCGATGCACTAAGGCATCGAATTCTTCTCAGCTTCGAAGCGGAGGCAAGTGGTATCACACCAGATAAGGTTCTTGAAACCATTCGCGAACGGGTTCCTTCAGCGTAGCGGCGCGGATTAGCGTTATGCCTGTTAAATCTCACCTCGACCCTCAATATGCTCGTTATCAGAGTAGCGGAGCAGTAATCAGTCTGCAGCAATTGTTGATTCAGAGATATGCGGCTAANACTCTTGAGTATGTAGCTCACAACAGATCTATTGCTGGAATTTCTGGTTTACATTTATCAAAAATGAGAGGCCGAGGCATCGATTTCGAGGAGTTTCGACCCTATCAGCCGGGGGATGATATCAGATTAATAGATTGGCGAGTTACCGCTCGCACAAATCGCCCTTTCACGAAAGTATTCAGAGAGGAACGGGAAAGACCTGTCATAATAGCTGTAGATCAAACACATAATATGTATTTTGGCAGCCAAATAGCATTTAAATCGGTTATAGCCGCTCAAGCAGCGGCAGTATTTTGTTGGTTAGCAATAGATAATGGCGATCGCGTGGGTGGACTAGTATTCTCTGACGACGAGGCAAATTTAGTAAGACCAAAACGGAGCCGTCGTTCAGCTCTCCACCTACTCAATCAAATTTACAAATACAATCAGAGACTGACTGAAGCAAAGAATTCTGAAAGTCTTACTCCCNCTGAAACTGATTTTAAACCCGGTCTTGCGCATGCTCTGGGTCAAATTAGACGGATAACAAAACCGGGAAGNACTCTTTATATANTNTCGGATTTCATGACTCTAGATGACAAGGCGCTCCAGTACCTAAATCAACTGTCTCGCCATAACAATGTGATTTGCTGTTTGGTCTACGATATNTTAGAGGAGTCTCTTCCAACACCAGGAATTTATAGCATTACAGACGGAAGCAAGAAGGGATCATTAAATACTCATAACAGCAAGACTAGAGTTCGATATCGCGACCTTTTTGTTGAACGTATGGAAACTATTCGAGGTGAATTAGATAANTTACAAATTCAACTAGTAAAAATGCGGACAAATGAACTTGTTGTGGAGCAAATTCGAAAATGGATANCGACGAGCTATTAGAGCAGCTTGCGGATATCCATCTGCCAGTAGAAATCAGCTATTGGCCCCCAGCACNTGGCTGGTGGGTTTTGGGTTNTCTTTGCTTGTTGGCAATNGCTTNTCTNANTAGAGCTTATCTTTCCCGTAGATATCTTCAAAAGATTTGNANAGCAGCATTAGCTGAACTTGATGATTGTTATCGACAATTCTCCTTAGAAAATAAACAAGGGATTAATGAATCAAAGATGCGCTATATAAATGAAGTCAATTCCATTCTAAAGAGAGTTGCTCTGGTTCATTATCCTCATTCAAGAGTTGCCGGCCTCGGTGGATGTGACTGGGTTGATTTTATTAGAGAAAAAGGC
This sequence comes from Gammaproteobacteria bacterium, assembly GCA_002714195.1. GTDB lineage: Bacteria > Pseudomonadota > Gammaproteobacteria > Pseudomonadales > Pseudohongiellaceae > UBA9145. The sequence continues at coordinate 3,895 of PAWK01000017.1, forward strand.
GACTCTACCTTACTAGACAACGAAATTTCTCAGGCCCTCAGCTTCGGTCGATTTCAAACTACTTGTGAGTATAACGCTGACACNNTGAATAAATTGGGGCATGNATGGGTNAGTAGTCTTTATTTTAAAACAAANCGACAATTGTCAACTTCTCAAGAGAACTTAAGCTAATGTTAGAATTTACTTGGCCTTGGGTCTTTCTAATTCTACCCCTCCCCTTACTCNTTTATCGAGTAATGTCTCGGGCGCCCAGGCAAGAGGCCGCTCTATATGTTCCCTTTTTTAGTGTTCTTAGCCGATTGCAGTCGGAAAACGAAAACCTCACGAGTGGTCGCCTATTAAATCTCATATTTTGCACGCTCATTTGGCTTTTGCTGGTATTGGCAGCAAGCAGACCACAGTGGTTAGGCGAGCCTGTCCAACTACCCTCCACCGGCCGCGATTTAATGCTTTCGGTCGATATCTCCGGAAGTATGGAAGCCCAAGATATGGTTGTAGGAAATCGTCAAGCCTCTCGGATAGATGTAGTTAAAGCTGTAGTAGGTGATTTCGTTGAACGCCGTGAAGGAGATCGACTGGGATTAATCCTATTTGCGGCTCATGCTTATATTCAAGCACCTTTAACATTTGATAGAGAAACGGTTGGACAATTATTGGAGGAGGCCGAAATTGGCATAATTGAGGAGTCGGCCACTGCTATAGGCGATGCAATTGGCCTGAGCGTCATTCACCTTCGAACTAGACCAGAGAATAGCCGAGTCCTAGTTCTACTCACNGATGGTGTCAACAATGCGGGTGCAGTCTCTCCTGAACAAGCAGGACAGTTGGCCCAACAAGAAAGTATTAAGATTTACACGATTGGTATAGGCGCGGACCAGGTTGTGCAGCGCACATTCTTTGGAGCTAGGGCAATTAACCCTTCAGCTGAATTAGATGAAGCAGTGTTGACTCAAATCGCGGAATCAACTGGAGGCCGTTACTTTAGAGCACGTGATGTGAATGATTTAGTAGACATATATGAAGAGTTAGATCTCCTTGAGGCCATAGAACAAGACGAGCAAACCTATAGACCGACCCGTGTTCTGTTTTTCTGGCCATTGGGTATAGCGATTATTGTGAGCTTCATATTGACGTTGGTATCAATTCCATGGCTCGCTCTATTTGGAATCAATAGAAGAAAATATGACAAGGATTCAATCGAGAAAGAATCACATCCTTTAGCGGACGGTAACATTTAGTGGAAATTCTAATTCCAGCTAACATAATTCAGGATTTTCATTTTTTGAGGCCAATGTGGCTTCTGGCATTAATTCCAGCAATAGCCTTTATTGGAGCAATGTGGCGAGTCAACAACAATGTAACTGCCTGGGATAAAGCAATCGACAAGAAATTATTACCTTTTCTTTTAGATCGCAGTAAAAATGCAGCTCAGAGAACCCCACTACTCCTCCTACTTTGCGCCTGGACAATCTCGACGGTTTCTATGGCAGGCCCCGTTTGGGAGCAACTTCCTCAGCCAGTTCAAAAACGCGAGGATGCGCTTGTAATTGTTATGGACCTATCACTATCAATGTTTGCTCCCGACCATAACCCNTCNAGATTGGATCTCGCCAAGCGNAAACTAAGAGACATTTTAGCTCTCAGAGAAGAAGGTCAGACCGCTTTGGTTGTCTATGCCGGNGANGCGCACACTGTAACCCCTTTAACTGATGATGTTGTAACTATCGATGCTTTGATACCTTCTCTTAGTCCTAATATTATGCCGCTATTTGGCAGCAACCCAGTTCCAGCCCTTGATCTGGCAATTGGTCTTTTAGATGACATTGAATCTTCTGATGGCAGAATTTTGCTCATTACGGACGGAATAAGCGGTTTTGATCAAGAGCAATTAATTGTCGATAGAATACAAGATACTAATTATGAACTTCTGGTTATGGGCGTGGGAACAGAAGAAGGTGCGCCGATTCGCACTAGTGACGGAAGTTTTCTCACAGACCAAAATGGAGCAATGGTAGTTCCTGTTTTAAATAGAAATATTCTCCAATCTCTCGTCAATAGGGTCAACGGACGGTACCATGATATTCAGTTATCAGATGCAGATTTAGCATATTTACTGGTCGAAAACCCACTTCTTAATGACGAAGAATTGACTGAAGTTGAGGAAGAATTTGATGTTTGGAATGAAGCAGGCCCGTATTTATTACTATTGGTTCTTCCCTTGTGCGCATTAAGTTTCAGAAAAGGTTGGTTATTCACTGTTACAGTAGCGTTCATGATTAATCTTCATATACCCTCAAATAATGCTTTAGCCATTGAATGGTTAGATCTTTGGAAGACTAAGAATCAGCAGGCAGCAGAGGCCTATGCAGATGAAAATCATGAATTAGCAGCCACACTTTTTGAAGAAGCNGGCTGGCGNGGGGCTGCGAATTATCGAGCAAAAAACTACGAGAATGCNATNGCTTCTTTTAGTGCTACTGATTCGGCAGACGGTCACTATAATAGAGGGAATGCTCTCGCACTTGCTGGAAATTTACCTGAAGCCATAGCCGCCTACGACGTTGCTATCTCTCAAGACCCAGAGCATTCGGATGCGATCTACAATAAAGAAATTGTTGAGCGACTTCTCGAGGAGCAAGAATCTGAGCAAGGAGAAAATCAAGAAGGAGAAAATCAAGAAAATCAATCGGAACAGAATTCCCAAAGTGAGTCTCAAGAACAAAATCAAAATAGTGAAAATCAAGACCAAGAGAGTCAAGAAGGTAATGAGGAACAACAACAAAACGAGCAGCAAAATGAAGCTCCAGAGGAGCAAGAGAGCTCTGAATCGAATAGTGAACAAAACACGCCTAGTCAATCCAGCAATGAAGAATTTGAAGATCAACAGTCATTGGAACAATGGCTTCGAAGAATCGAAGATGATCCGGGCGAATTATTGCGAAGAAAATTTAGATACCAGTATAGACAGCGACAACTAAACGGCACTGCTAATAGCATTCAAAACGGGGGGCAAATCTGGTGAAGTCTCCTCTGATCAAATTCCTTGGTTTAATNTTTNTAGCGTTAAGTCTACCGCCGAATATTCTTGCTCAAGANCTTGAGGTNTCAGTGGATCGGTCTGAATTGGCTCGTGGCGAAACGCTAACATATACGATACGAATATANGAGCAGCGACAAGGAATGCAACTCGACCTAACACNTTTAACAGAAGAATTTGATGTTCTTGGCACGCGAACCTCAAGTCAAGTGCGAAGTATAAACGGTCAGGCAGAATCCTGGACCGACTACATAGTGACATTATTTCCTTTGAGTGAGGGAGAGCTTACCATCCCGTCAATTGATATTAATGACCTGCAGACAGACCCTGTCACCATAACTGTAGTAAATGAAGGACCAAGGTCAAATCAAGACAATGATGAGTTATTTCTAGAAATAGAGGTTAATAAGAATGAACTATATGTCCAAGAACAACTATTGTTTACTGTAAAACTATATTACACAATAAATGGNATTCGGAANCCACAGTTTACCGAACTCGAAATGGAAGATACAGTAATTCAACTAATCGGCTCNCCTAATCAGTATGAGCAGATAATTGAAGGANTCAGGTTTGGNGTATATGAGAAGCGNTATGTGATTTTTCCTCANCGNAGTGGNCCATTGGAAATTCCCGACATCCTGTTCAGAGGTGAAGTAACAGATGGATCCAGTAATTTCGTCTTCCGAAACTTAAATACNAGAAGGGTTACNGCGTTTATTGAGGGCATCACAATTGATGTAAAAGAGAGNCCAGCTAATGCCCAGGATCTTAATAACTGGCTTCCAGTTACCAATCTCTCTATCAGTGAAGAATGGAGTACAGATTTAAATAATCTTAGCGTGGGGGATTCCCTAACAAGAATAATAACNCTTNNGGCNGATGGTCTTGATGGGGCTGTTCTGCCNCCCTTTGGGCCTGAGATTATTGATGGAATGAATGTTTATCCAGATCCCGCNACGATAGAGAGGACTTACGTGGATGGTAGTATCGTTGGTACCNGGGTGGAAACATCAACATTAGTCCCGATAGTANCCGGAAATATTGAGATACCAGAGATTGCAGTTCCCTGGTGGGATGTCGCTAATGATGAATTAAAAGCAGCTTTNATTCCGGCTATCTCTCTTGAAGTTTCGACCATCGAGGGAAATATCCCTTCTGAACAATCTCAGGAAGGTCTTGGTAATCTCGAAGAATTGCTAGCCGCTGCCCCTACTATTGATCAGGATATGATCAACGCTCAGGAAGAGGANGAATTCATAGAAATNGGAGCTTCCTGGATCAATTACTTAATAATTATAACTGCCGTCATAGTAGGTTTAACNCTCTATAAGTTGGTGTTACANCCCAACCGTATAGAGATAATTAGATACATTANTGATATTAGAACAAAATACAAAACTAAAACCTCTTCAGAACACAGCGAACGNGTCGCTTTTTATCAATTAAAGGTCGCATGCAGGAAAAGAGANTTAAATGAGGTTAAAGAAGCTTTGATTATCTGGTGCAACCACTACTTGTCCGGTAACAAGGTTAAAACAATAGAGGGGATACTACAAAATTCAGATTGGGCTAATCTTCACCAACAAATTACATACTTACAAAACGAGCTCTACTTTCACACTAAATCTACTGAGCAAACCGAGAAGTTTTCAACGAGTAAGTTTATTCGAAATATTTCCAATTTAAGAAAGTTAATGCGCAAGCAAGATAAGATAACTAATTCAATTGAGAAATACTCTCTTCCTCCTCTGTATAAAACCTAATGACCCAAAACTCTCGACTGGTATACAGCACTAGCGGCTGCAATCTTTGTGATGATTGCAAGAAACCACTTAAGAAATGCCGATGCTTAAAGCTTCAGTCTAAGAAAGAAACGGAAAACCGCATAAATGTCTACTTCGAAAAGAAAGGAAGAAAAGGCTCTGGAGTAACGGTTATTAGAGGCGTCGTGCTTAGCAAAAATGAACTAAAATGTCTGACCACAAACTTAAAAAAATATTGTGGAGTCGGTGGTTCAATTAAACATAATAACCAAATAGAGCTTCAAGGAGACCAAAGGCAGCAAGTAAAATTGTATATCAATCAATTAGTCAAATAAAAGATTTAAGNGGAGGATCTTACNAATCTATCAATTTTCAGTTTGGATATCTGAGACAAGATTTTGTTGCTTAGCCAAACTATTTCGCTTTCTTGCGAGTTTTGCCCCGTCATTGCGAAGATTCTCTAATCGCTTCAGGTACATTTCNTCCACATCACCCGTTACATACTCTCCGTTAAACACAGAGCATTCATAATTTGGTATCTCCGGATTCCCATCCGCAGCCGCTTTAAGCAGGTCCTCCAGGTTTTGATAAATTAACCAATCAGCTCCGATCAGCTCTTGCACTTCTTCATCGGTTCTTCCTGCTGCAATTAATTCTGTAGCAACAGGCATATCAATCCCATATACATTTGGGAATCTAACACCAGGCGCAGCAGAAGCGAAATATACTTTTTTAGCCCCGGCATCTCTGGCCATTTGGATAATTTGTTTACAAGTAGTCCCCCGAACGATTGAATCGTCAACAAGCAAGACGTTTTTGCCCTTGAATTCAAGCTCTATCGCATTCAATTTTTGTCGAACTGATTTCTTCCTCATACTTTGACCAGGCATTATGAAAGTCCGGCCAATATAACGATTTTTCACAAACCCTTCTCTAAACTTAATTCCAAGCCGATTAGCTAGTTCTAAAGCGGACGGCCGACTTGTATCTGGTATTGGTATAACAACATCTATGTCATGATTCGGTCGTTCTCTTAAAAGCTTNTCAGCTAGCCTCTCACCCATTCTAAGTCGAGCCTTGTAGACTGAAATGCTATCCATTAAGGAATCTGGCCGAGCAAAATAAACATGTTCAAATATGCATGGAGTATGCTTTCCAGCTGGACTACATTGCTTAGTAAAAAGATTATTATTCACATCAATNTANACTGCTTCACCGGGAGCCACATCTCTCTCAACGGTGAATCCTTGAGAATCTAGGGCAACACTCTCAGAGGCAATCATATACTCCTTGCCTCGCTCAGACTTTCTACTACCAAAAACCAAGGGACGAATTCCATGCTTGTCCCTAAATCCCAAAATTCCATAGCCGGTTATCATAACAATGGCTGCAAACCCACCACGACAACGTTCATATACTCTCGAAAGTGCCGAGAATATGTGTTCAGGTGTTGGCTCAATTTGCTGCTGCTGCTGCAGCTCATGTGCAAAAATATTAAGCAGCACCTCAGAATCTGAATCAGTATTAATATGCCGAAGATCTTCTTTAAATAGATCTCTACTTAATTCAAGAGTATTTGTCAGATTTCCATTATGAGCAAGAGTCAAGCCATAAGGTGAGTTAACATAAAAAGGTTGTGCTAATGCTGGGCTAGAACTGCCCGCTGTTGGATATCTAACATGCCCAATACCCATCTGCCCGGTAAGCCTGCGCATGTGCCGCGTTCTAAACACATCTTTAACAAGCCCATTATCTTTTCTTAAATTTAATTTACCGTGATCACTAGTCATTATTCCTGCCGCATCCTGACCGCGATGTTGCAANACAGTGAGCGTATCGTAAAGGCAGACCCCAACATCGTTACTGGTAACAACTCCAACCAATCCGCACATAAATCACTCCGACTTAAAAATCAGCTTTAGTTTGAAACTAGGACACTTCGGCATCGCCCCTATCTTGAATGAAGCTGCGCGACATTTCAATCATAGTTTGACCATAAGGTATCAATTTTGAATTCTGCCAATATTCTCCCTGCGATAGAAAAAAACTAGAGAAAAATAATCCGACCAACACTATAAGAGCACCNCGTGCAATTCCAAATAGACCACCCAAAATTCTATCCACAAACCTCAATCCAGTAAAAATAAGAAGTTTTGACATCAAAAAATTTACAAAGGTACCCAGCATCATTACACCTATAAATATTAGTGCAAAAGCTGTTACAAAGCGCATAGTTAAATTATCAAAAGAGTTGAAAAGTGTGGCCGCGACCACTTCACTATAGCTCCTGGCTACCAACAAAGCCAAAATCCATGTAATCAAGGAAAGTACTTCTCTAACAAGACCTCTCCAAATTCCAAAAGTGAAGGATAGAGCTGTCACAATCAGGATTGAAGCATCCACCCAATTCATAAATTAATGCCTACTATGTTTTCAAAGGCTATTAATATCATAGCGAACTATGTCACCTGCCAGCTTGAACTGATCCTCAAGCTCTACCAAGTAATTTTCAGCAATATCCTTGTCTATCCAAGGGCCAACCAGGACACTTATAAGCTCTCCCGCGGAGTTTGAAATATTTCGTGTATAAGCTTTGTAATCAGATGCTTGCAGACGCTCAACCAAATTTGAAGCATTTTCTTGCTTTGCGAAGGAACCTAGCCGGATACTCCACCCTTCTGGTAGCTTGCTTTGTCCTATACGAGGCGCTTGTTCTACTTGATCGCCCTCTGCTTCATCCGTAGCTGAGACTTGGAGCGTTTCAGAATCACCTAATCTCTCGGGCTCGCTTACAGTCCTTGGATTCAAAACACTCAATTCTGAATCCGCAATAATTATTGGCCTCACCGGTGAAGGCTCCGGCAAGTTCTTAATTAAAGGCTCTGAAGGTATTCTGGAATCTAATTCAGCCTGAAACCGTCCACCTCCATCAAAAACAACCGGAAATAGAATNCTTACTACCGATATCAAAACCAGTACACCAACAACACGCTGCTTTTTATTGTAAGCCAAATGGTTAAGCCTCCAACAGAAACCTGAATTTATCAGGAACTATCCTCTACGGTTCTTACAAACGTTTAACTGCACCTTGCACTGCAGTAACGCTCAAAAACGAACCAGTTACAATAATTATACCTTCACAATCTGTTTCTACTTGCTGATAATGTAAAAGGTCTGAGCATGCCTGATTATAACATTCAACAAACGATCTACCATTCGCTAAAACTATACGATTCCCATCATACAGATGAGCCGAGATATCCCTCGCAGATACTGACCGGTCACTGTCCAGCTCACACACATACCAACTATCAACATACGGTTGTAATTTTGCAACAAAACCCCCTATGTCTTTATCTGCCATAAGTCCAATCACTGCAGAAATTTGTTTAATTTTGGGATTTTTTTCAAGTTCACACTTTACGTTATTCGCGAGCATAAGAGCAGCGGCAGGATTATGAGCTACGTCTAAAATCACTTTCACTCCAGTCGATTTGTCTACGCAGCTATCAAAACGACCGGGTAAGTAGAGTTGCCTTAGAGAAATTTTAAGTATCTCATGATCAATCTTCACTCCAGTCAAGTATAGGGCTTGGATACCCAAAGATATGTTACTGAGTGCCAAATTTGGTGTGGGTAAATCAACGAAATTTTCTTTTACAGCAGATTTACCCAACCAAGCAAAAGAAGACCCGTTAGTATTTTCCTTCCACTGAAAATCTCGTCCAGCTAAAAAAAGCGGAGCATTTTTTGACTTTGCTTCAGCTAGCACTGAATTTGTAGCGTTTTGGTCCCCATAAACGACAGGCTTATTTTCTCTTATTATTCCTGCTTTCTCCAGGCCAATTGACTCCCTATCATCACCCAACCATCCTTGGTGATCGAGGTCTATAGATGTGATTATAGCCACATCCGCGTCAACAATATTGACGGCGTCAAGACGCCCTCCTAAACCGACTTCCAATAATACAAAATCTAACTCCTTTCTGGANAATATTAACAAAGCAGCTAATGTAGAAAATTCAAAGTATGTAAGTGCAACATCACCCCTTGCATTTTCCACTGTAGTAAATGCTTCACATAATGCGGATTCGCTTACCTCTTTTCCATTTAGTTTAATTCTCTCAGTGAATCTCAGAATATGCGGCGAAGTGTAACTTCCTATATTATGGCCCGAATGATTGAGTATTGACTCCATTGTTGCTACACAAGAACCTTTTCCGTTCGTGCCGGCCACCGTTATGGTCTTTTTTGCGACCTTCTCTATCTCCAAGTTTTCAGCAACCTTCATGACCCGTCCCAGCCCCAAATCAATATCCTTTGGATGAGTAGACTCGATATAAGAAAGCCAATCTCCGAGATTTCTTTGACTAGGAAGACCAAAATGCATTGCTATCACTTCGCGTGCGCGTAAAGTAATTTCTCAAGAATCGAAGAAATTTTCTCTCGCATATCACGGCGATCAACTATCATATCGATTGCCCCATGCTCCAACAAAAATTCGCTTCGCTGAAAGCCTTCGGGAAGATTTACTCGAACAGTTTGCTTAATAACATCAGGCCCAGTGAATCCAACTAAAGCGTTAGGCTCGGCTATATTAATATCTCCTAACATCGCTAGGCTCGCTGATACACCTCCGTACACCGGGTCCACAAGAACTGAAATGTAAGGTATTGCATGAAGGTTTAGCTCTTCGAGCGCCGCTGAAGTCTTTGCCATTTGCATCAACGATATTAATGCTTCTTGCATCCTGGCACCGCCGCTAGTAGAGAAGCAAATCAGAGGAATTTTCTCGCTGATACAAGTATTGACCGCCTGAACAAATTTCTCTCCGACAACGGCTCCCATGGAACCACCAATAAATCCAAACTCAAATGCCGCGACAACAACTGGTCGCTCATGCAATCGTCCTTTGGCAACTATAAGCGCGTCCTTTTCCCCGGTAGTTTTCTGAGCCGCCCGAAGACGATCTCGATATCGCTTTAAATCTTTAAAATTAAGTATATCAACTGGTTCTAGATCGGAGTGAAGTTCTACCTGACCTTCTGAATCAAGGAATAATTCGATTCGACGCCGAGCAGAGATTCTTATATGGTAATTACATTTTGGGCAAACGTCAGAATTCTGCTGTAATGTTTCATGAAATAGTGTCGCCTCACATTTGGGACATTGTCTCCACAACCCTTCTGGAATAGTTCCTGTTCTTTTCCCTCTATCCTTAGAGCGAGATATGGAGGGAAGCAATCTATCTAACCAACTCACTCATGTTCCTTAACGGCTGAATCAGAACCTTTATCGCTATCAAGCTCTTTTCTTATCGCCCCAATGATAGCTGTGCACTTTTTAATGTCCCCTTTATCGATACATTCTTGAGCGTTCAAACCGCCTATGCTTTTTACCAACGCAGTTCCGACTATCACACCATCTGAAGCACGAGACATCTTTCTTGCGCTAGTAGCATCTTTTACACCAAAACCAACAACTATTGGAAGATCAGTAAAGGCNCTCAAGGACTTGACGTTCCGCTCCACTTCGTCATTGTCAGTTATAGATGCTCCTGTAACNCCTTTTAGCGAAACATAATAAACATATCCACTTGTCATCTTCAGGATAGATTTAATCCTACTTTCGCTAGTAGTNGGCGCTATAAGAAAAATCGAATCAATATTTGAGTCTCTCAGCTTTTGATTAATAACGCCTGCCTCAGCTGGAGGCATATCAACCATCANAACCCCATCAACGCCGACCTCCTTTGCTTCTCGAACAAAATTATCGTGACCCATTATTTCAACTGGGTTCAAGTAACCCATCAGAACAANCGGTGTAAGTTGATTCAGTTTNCTGAANTCAGCAACAATTTTNAAGGTATCAGNCAGNCTGGTTCCTTTCTTCAGTGATCTCTCGATACTTTGTTGAATAACCTCACCGTCTGAGGATGGATCGCTGAAAGGGACGCCTAACTCCAATATATCTGCGCCGTTTTTAACTAGATCATGCATAATATCGAGTGTTATTTCTATACTCGGATCACCAGCCACCAAGTACGGAATTAAAAGTTTACGTCTTGATCGACGGGCTTCTTTAGTTATTAGCTCTAAACGACTCATAGATANTTAGAGCTTAATGCCCTCTATTTTCGCGACAGTTTCAATATCCTTATCTCCCCGCCCAGACAGGTTTACTAANACCACACTAGATTTGTCCATCTTTTTGGCGAGCTTTAACGCAAACGCCACAGCATGACTGCTTTCNAGTGCGGGTATTATTCCTTCCAATTTAGTGAGGAGATGAAAAGCTTCCATAGCTTCCTCATCGTTCGCTACTACATAATCAACCCTTTCCAAATCTTTTAACCATGAATGCTCAGGCCCAACCCCNGGATAATCCAAACCTGCNGACACNGANTGCGTTTCAGAGATCTGGCCATTTTCATCAGTCATTAAATAGGTTCGATTTCCATGAAGNACGCCAGGTTTGCCTGCACTCAGTGGTGCAGCATGTCTTCCTGAATCTAAGCCATACCCTCCAGCTTCAACCCCATACATTCTGACGGTCTCATCGCCGAGAAAAGGATGGAATAAGCCAATCGCATTTGATCCGCCACCGACACAAGCAACAAGCGCATCAGGCAACTTACCTAGCAGTTCTTTAGATTGTTCTTTAGCTTCACGCCCAATAACGCTTTGGAAATCTCTAACTAATTGCGGATATGGATGAGGGCCTGCNACCGTTCCAATAATATAATAAGTATCGTCTACGTTTGTAGCCCAATCCCTCAACGCTTCGTTGAGAGCATCTTTCAGTGTTCTTGAACCTGATTTAACAGAGACGACATTGGCACCAAGCAATTTCATTCGGTATACNTTTGGAGCCTGCCTGACAATATCATCAGCCCCCATATATACGTAGCACTCAAGTCCTAGCCNAGCTGCAACAGTCGCACTAGCAACCCCGTGCTGACCCGCACCAGTTTCTGCGATAATTCGCGACTTACCCATGTNCTTTGCTAGAAGAGCCTGACCAATCGTGTTGTTAACTTTGTGTGCACCCGTGTGGTTTAAATCCTCTCGCTTCAAATAAATTTTCGCGCCCCCACAGCGTTGGGTCAAACGTTCGGCAAAGTAGAGCGGGGAAGGCCTACCTACGTAATGATTTAACTCTTTGTGAAATTCATCCCAAAAACTATCACTCTTTGAAAGTTTTTTGTAAACATAATTTAACTCTTCTACTGCTGCAATTAGTGTCTCTCCAACATATACTCCGCCATAAGGTCCAAAATGGCCTTTCTCGTCTGGACCTTCTAACTGCTTTTTTTCAACTTCTGCCACTTCTAGCCCCTTGAACAAACATTCTTAATTTAGACATATCCTTTTTACCTGCNGATAGCTCCACTCCNCTGCTGACGTCCACGCCAAANGGCTTNACAGAACTTATCGCATGTTCTACGTTTATTGGCGTTAAGCCCCCTGCCAGCACGATCGGTCGGTCCGTTTCAACAATNATATCGCGCGCTATAGACCAGTCAAATATTTTGCCCGTTCCACCTGGCACCTTCTCACTATAAGTATCTAAAAGTAGATATTTTGCGCTTGAGTATTTCTCAACGGCTTTTAGTGATAGAGATTTGTTTCTTACTTGAATTGCCTTCATATAACATTTATTAAACGAGCTACAAAACTCTTCGGATTCATTACCATGAAATTGAATGAGATCTACTAAACCAGAATCAAGCACTTCGTTAACTTCATCTTTACTAGGATCAACAAACAGAGCTACGACGCTAATTGATCCAGCAACGTCTCCCAAAATCCTGGGTAGCAATTTTGCAGAAACAGCTCGCGAGCTTTTTGAATAAAAAATCAGTCCAATCGCGTCTACACCAAGCTCCGCCACATATTCAGCATCTTTGCTTTGAGTAATACCACAAATTTTTATCCAGAGTTGAGACAAGGTAAGTTGATTTCACATAGAAAATATTATTCTACCAAAACTGCCTTTACCAGCCTATGTTTCATGCAAAAATAGTGGCAATGAAACGTTCTCGGGAATATTGTGAATGACTGGATAGTCGACCCCAACGAGATAAAGACCATCTGGAGGTGCAGTTACGCTCCCAAGAGATCGGTCTTGACTCTCTATCAGCTCAGAGATCCACTCAACCCCCTTGATACCTTTTCCGACATCAAGGAATGCACCAACAAGATTACGTACCATATGAAGCAAGAAAGCATTCGCTTGAACGTCAAAGATTATAAAGGATCCTTTCTTGTACCAATTGGCAGCAATGACGCGCCTTTGAGAGGTCCTAGACTGACATCCAGCTGCCCTAAAAGCGGAGAAGTCATGCTCTCCTAACAAGGCTAGAGCCGCCTGATTCATTCCGGAAATATTGAGCCCTTGAGAAGTTTGCAATGCCTTTTGCCATAGCAGCGGCGATTTAATTTTCTGACAATAAATCAGGTATTGATAGCGTCGAGCAGTAGCGCTAAATCGCGCATGGAATGACTCATCAACATCTTGTGCCCACCTGACACGAATTGAAGGTGGGAGATGGCTGTTAGCACCAAATATCCACGCTTTTGATCCTCTATTAATTGAGGAATCGAAGTGAACTACCTGGTTTGTGGCATGAACCCCAGAATCGGTCCTGCCCGCACAAAATGTTTTGATAGTTTGATCTGCAACCTTTGATAGGGCTTCGTCAACTTTCCCCTGAACCGTTTCTAAATTTGAAGATGCCTGTATTTGCCACCCCGAGAAAGGGGCGCCATCATACTCTAAACCAAGCGCTATGCGATGCATCGTTTAGTTAACTTCTATAGCGGATACCAAGCGTGGACCTATTTGTGGATATTCGGTGTTTCTATTTGACTGATTAACTCATCAGCCTCTTTTTTCTGCTCAGAGTTACCCTCTTGACTAACCTCTAATAGGATTTCTTTAGCTCCCTCAAAATCTCCCATTTTCTGATAGGCATAAGCCAACTCTAGTTTTGTAGCCGACTCTTCATCATTACCTAGATAAAATATCTCCTCAATCGCATCAGGCGAATCCAATCTCTCTCTNTCCTCTTCTGACAAAAACGTCAGATCCTCAAAATTATTGTCACCAGACGGATTTGCGATGAATTCAATTTCATCGTCATCACCTCCTTGAGTTAGATCTTCTTGATTATNGAGTATCCCATCATCTTCAAGAGTTACATTTTGTGTACGTTCGGGCGNNAAACGCTCTGGTTCATAACTACCCGCTAAATCCTGCTTAGATTCTGTCGGAATATCAGATTGGTCCGGCTCGGGCTCAGCTAAGTTAGCTGACAACATTTCAGATTCAGCATAATTTGCCCTGTCCCACCAGAGTAGCCATCCAAGCAGAAATAGCGCTAAAGGCGCCGCAATAGTCACTAATGGGCTGTTTGATTGGAAAAAACCTACTAATCTACCTCCAACTTGACCCATATATGATTGATTTTCCTCTAAATTAATTTCTAGTGTGACGTTCTCCGATACGGGGATTTCTCGATTAGTCACCTGAATGTTCGCCTCCGCTAGCTCCGCTCTGAGCTGGNCCAGCTGAAGATCTTGCAAACGAATTAATTCTTTAACGTCCGCAATCTCAGCNTTTAACTCTGTGAGCCTAAAAACCAGNTCTTCCCTCCTGAGTCTGGCGCGATCTTCTTCCTCCAGACTCAAAGCAACCAAATTCTCAAGCTCTGCAAGACGCTCGTCTAATTGNGCATTCTCCNGCTCTNANNGACTCAATTCAGACCCTCTAGGCGNTGATTCAGCCTCTGNCACTAGAACGCTGAGTTGACCNGAACCAGGTTCATCTNNCGAATTAATTCGTAAAGAATNTCCAATATCTTGATTTTGCTCTCTTATTTCATTAATNGCTTCATCGAGNGCTATGCTTCTAATCTGGGNAATATTCGGCAGNAGTAAAAGCTCCCCTGCCTTTACCCTGTTTATATTTCCGTCTACGAAAGAATTAGGGTTCAGCTGCTGAATCGCCACCATGGTCTGCTGTATCGACACAGTCTGATCGGGACGGTTCTCCAACGCTATCCGAAACAACGAGTCCCCTTGCTCAACAAGCACGACCTCAGTAGACTGTAGGTTGGGCTGAGAAATAGCCTCAGAGGAAAATATCATGAGAGCTATCAACATGTTACAGCATAA
>PAWK01000018.1 GCA_002714195.1 Gammaproteobacteria bacterium
AGGCATCTCCTCGAGGCCCCATTGCTGTTGCGATTAATGGAGTGCCAATATTTCACTATGAAAGAAGGCCTAGCGGCTCAACATTGATTGAAAATTATGACGCTCGCTCAGATACAGTTATACAAGGCGAACTTGATCAATGTGGAGGGCATGCTGGACAAGGTGACGATTATCACTATCACTACGCACCAGTCTGCCTTTTGGACATTCATGACTTGGCTTTTCCAATAGCATTTAGTCTAGATGGAGTACCTATCTATTATGGAACCGGTGGGACTGATTACTACGGCCGGGGTCGTTACAATGCAATAAATAACCTTCCACAAGAACCACTTGACAACTGCAATTTTGTTACGATGCCTAATGGTGAACAACGTTACTATACAACCGCTATCCCACCCTATATCCAAGGCTGTCATAGGGCTTATTTTGATGAATCGCTTCAAATCGAACCAGGGGTACTTAAAGAGCGGAGACAAGGCCAATCGAACTCATATGGTGGTAAATTTGGGGAGGCTGCTACGACGGTCGTAACAGATTTTTATGTTGATGCTGACCAAAAGTATCACTTTGAGCATCAGAGCTTTGATGGTTTGAGAACAAGCTCGGTAATCTACTTTTTGATCGATAGGGATAAGGATTGCTGGGAATTTGAATATCGAAATGATCGAGACTCACCCGGCGAGGTTAGTGTTGCCTGTCGTAATTGAAATGTAAATACGATAACGCTGAATGACACCGTGCGTCCCGTGATAGCTAATTCAGATAGTAGTAAATTAGACATTAATTAGCTTATAATGCCCGACCGTGAAATTGCTGTGCCGTTTTGTGCCATTTTTCGATTTCACCTTTTTAAGTAACTGATTATAAAAAAGAAATAAATTGCCCAATAGCTCAATGGTAGAGTAGGTGACTGTTAATCACTTGGTTCCTGGTTCGAGTCCAGGTTGGGCAGCCATTTCTAATACGAAATAGCAGCAGTAAACCCGAACAGAAAGAGAAAACTTATGCGATCCCTTGTTTTAGCTTGTATCCTCACCTTTAGTATAGCTGCCGTCGGACAGTCNAATCCCGTAGTCGTCATGGAGACNTCGNTCGGCACCATCAGAATAGAACTTCGCCCCGATTTGACACCTGTCACAGTAGAAAACTTCTTGAGATACGTTANCAACGGTTACTATGACGGCTTNATTTTTCATAGAGTTATCAGTGGTTTTATGATTCAGGGCGGCGGATTTGATTCAGACATGGTTCAAAAATCCACGTACGATCCTATAAAGAATGAAGCAGACACGGGGGTATCGAACGCTAGGGGCACGATCGCCATGGCAAGAACGGGTGTTGTAGATAGCGCAACATCTCAATTCTTTATCAATCTCGTAAACAATGAACGATTAGACTTCCAAAATTCATCTCCTTCCGGATATGGCTATGCAGCATTTGGCAGAGTTATTGAAGGCATGGAGATTGTAGATCAAATAGCAAGGGCTGTTACGGGTTCTCAGCGCGGATATCAAAATGTTCCGTTAGAACCAATTTTGATCAATTCGGTAACACAAGAGTGAATTAACGTTTCTAATCTTTGAATAAGGACGTCACATTTTCACTATGTCTGCTAGCTTCTGACGCTTGACCAAGTTCTTCAAGATGATTTTCAACGTTTACTTCCCAAAGAGGGTCAGCCNCCTGCTCCTTGGGCTCAAAACCGTCAACTGCCTCCATTAGAACCGAACGAACACCAGGTAAGTCAATAGATTCGCAGGCGGTTTTCAACCGACTCAATAGCTTTTGCAAAACTTCCCACGATAGTGTTTCTTCTTCAGCACGCAATATTTTCGGATGTTCAGTACCCGTAACCGATTCACCGATCAACAATTCCTCATAGAGTTTCTCACCAGGNCGCAACCCGGAATATTCGATAGCTATATCTCCTCGGTACGAATTAGCATCTTTGACGTCGTACCCCATCAAATGAACCATTTTCTTAGCCAAATCATCAATTCTAATTGGTTCATTCATATCCAGCACAAAGACATCTCCACCTGTGGCCATTGATCCCGCTTGAAGCACCAATTGAGCAGCTTCCTGCACGGTCATAAAGTAACGGGTGACTTCTGGATGCGTAACCGTTACGGGACCACCGCTCTTAATTTGATGTCTGAATAAAGGAACTACTGAACCAGATGAGCCGAGGACATTTCCAAACCGAACCATACTAAATTTTGTGGACTGCTCGGTTTGCGCCAAAGCTTGAAGCACCTGCTCGGCAAAACGCTTGGTAGCGCCCATAAAATTTGTTGGCCGTACTGCCTTATCAGTCGATATTAATACGAAGTTTCTAACTTTATGTTTCATCGCCGCATTCGCTGCTATTAGAGTACCGAATATATTATTTTGCGCTCCTTCAACTATATTCTTTTCGACCATTGGGACCTGTTTATACGCAGCTACATGGTAAACCGTATCCACATTGAAACTTAGTATTGCGTTTTCCATTTGAGATTTATTACAGACAGAGCCCAACAACGCCACAATTTTTATTTCTTCACCGCCATCGACTCGCTGCAGTTTCTCTCTGAGCTCCCTCTCNACTTCATACAAACCGTANTCAAAGGTATCCAATAACACTACTCGAGCAGGATTTATGCTTACAATTTGCCGGCATAATTCGGAACCNATCGAACCTCCCGCCCCTGTAACCATAACCGATTGGCCAGTAATACATGCACCCAAGAGTTCGGGATTAGGGGGCACAATCTCTCTACCTAAAAGATCCTCAATATCGATATCACGAACTTCACCAACGTCAGACTTCCCTGAAACCATATCGAATAGATCCGGTACCGTCTTAACGTGTACTGGAAGATGTTCCAACCTATTTAATATTTCCTTTCTTTCCGAAATCGTTGCCGAGGGAATAGCCAGTAAAATTTTACGAACAGAATAGCTCTCTATTAACTCATATAATGAGTTGGGGCNATGCACTCTGATACCATGCACCGTGCTTCCAAGCATTACGTGGCTATCATCCACAAATGCTACAGGTAAGTATTGGTCTCCATTTTGAAGAGCTACCAGTAATTGCATTCCTGAGCTGCCAGCACCATAGATAATGACGGGCTCTCTCGGACGAAAGTTTCTTATCAGGCTTTGTAGTAAGACTTTAGCTACAAACCGACTGCCCCCAATGAACAGAAGAGCCATCATCCAGAAAATAGGTAATATTGCATAGTCTAATGGTGAAGGTGTTTCTGCAAGGAAGTAAGCTACCGCAATAAAAAATGTTGTAATTGTCACNCCTTTGAGAACTAAGAATCCAGATTGCAAACCCATGTATAGGATAATCGCCCTGTAAAGATCTATTCGGGCCAGCACAAAGACACTAAGTACGGTAGCTATAGNAAAATAGAAAATTTGNTCTTGTGTAAGAAACTCTCCNCCNAAAAGGGAAAACGAAAATCCCAAAGCGACAACAATCATAATGCTGTCACACAACATCATCAGTAGGCCTTTTAATAACCGNGACAAAGGTATCGTGAATGAACGCATGGTATATCTAGCCTTGTATTTTCATTATTCCAATTTACAAAATATTAAAGGTTCTTTTAAANAAATTCACTTATTAGTGTAATATTTTAAAAACTATCTGCAATCATAAGTAGCAGTTTTTTGTTAGTCATGCAGCCCAGCATTTAGTTTACGGCCAAGATACACTATCGGAGCCAAAGCCACCAAACAGATGTAAAACCCACGCTCTGGATAAAGGAAAGACAGCCAACTCAATGGCGCCAGCCATATCAAATTTATTAATAGCATAAAAATCACCACNCTCTCATGACTGCCCCACTTTCTTGCAGCATTTTGATAGGCATGACAAGAGTGACCTTCATACCACTTTTTACCAGTTGCAAANCTCACTAATAGNGTAACTGTCGAATCGACTACAAAGACNCCTAGCAGTATAAACCATGTCCACACCGTCATGATCTCATTGTGCATCGAAAATAGTGCAAAAATCCCTAAAACAAATCCAATAAAACTACTGCCTACGTCACCCATGAACAACTTTGATGGCGGCCAATTCCAAACTAGAAANCCAGCAGANGTAGCAAAGAGAGTCGCTGATAGTAGCGCAAGCGTGTCGTCGCCTTCATAAATAGCAAAGAANGATGACATTAAACTCACAAATAGAACTTCAGTCCCCGCTATTCCATCAATNCCATCCATAAAATTNTAAAGATTTAGTAGCCAAACTAGNGCNATAATTCCAAGAAAACTAAGTANCCAAGTGTTTGACAATTGGAGAATTGAAATCTCTATAGGAGGAATTCCACCCAAAAAATATAGTGCCCAACATGAAGCACAAAACTGAATTAGCAAGCGAACACGAAGGCCTACATGTGATAAGTCATCAAATAACCCTACCGCAGCTACNGGTGCAGCAGCTAAAAGGGCATAGAATACATTACTATAAATATAGTCGTTTACTTCTAAAACGTAAGATACAAACAAAAATAAGACTGCTACTACTAACCCGCCTCCACTNGGTTTTGGAGANATATGCGCACTACGAGCAATCGGATAATCAATCAAGTAAAGTCGATACGCAAACTTTTNAAGCACAATGGTAAATGCCATAGNTAGAGCAAAAATACTAAGAAAAAAGAACAACATTAGCTTTNNACACCCAAGAACACACTAACATCTATAGATCGGCAATTTCAGAATTAAACTCAATTAATGCGTCGNAAGGTGAGCTCGCCCTAGTTATGGGGCGACCTACAACCAGAAAATCACTTCCATTTAAGANCGCCTCTGACGGNGTTATTACTCGTTTTTGATCACCCGCTNAGTCTTGTGTTCTCCTAATGCCCGGAGTAACCAATTTAAAACTACTCGATAAAGATGCTCTTAATAATTTCGTTTCTTCTGCTGAGCAAACAACACCATCAAGTCCAGAATTATGCGCAAGATTGGCGAGATTAACGACATGCTCTGCTAAGTTATTGTTGATACCAACCTCCAAAAGGTCCTTTTCAGCCATACTGGTTAATACAGTCACTCCAATTAATAGCGGCGATGGACCACGACTTTTAGATAACGCTTCTCTAGCGGCTCTCATCATCGCTGAGCCACCGGCAATATGCACGTTAAGCATCCATACTCCAAGCTCAGCNGCAACCTTNACAGCACCTGCAACTGTATTTGGAATGTCATGAAATTTTAAGTCGAGGAAGACATCAAAATTTTTNTCGACTATCGAGCTTACTAAATCAGGCCCACCTGCCGTAAATAATTCCTTCCCAATTTTTACCCTGCAAAGACTTGGGTCAATGCNATCAAGAAAACTTAAGGCTTTCGAAGAGGTATCAAAGTCTAACGCTACTATTATTCTTTTTTTCACAGATTTGGCACCTATAGATTAATAAATATTCTATCAGACAGGCCATTCCTAGCCAGAATTTAAACACTTCCTAGCGCTCTACGGACGATTAGTAGGTAATTACCTAAGTTTTAGCTTTCTTAAGTGTCTTATTTCAGCTTTCATTTTAAAATATCTCACAATTCTCAGACCAAAAAGTAAGCCCAAAACNCTACCGCTAACAAAAGCACCAAGGACTAAGGCAGACAACGGTAGCTCAAGAACCTTAAAATCACCAAAAAAAATAGACGTTAATTCAGAATTAAAGCGAACAAAAATGACACTGATTGTAAAGACAGTTACTAGAACCAATATACTGNCTAGGCTCTTCAACGCTTTCATTTCTTATATCCCGTGCTTTGACTTTCGAACAAAAACTAAAGACACATCTGTAAATAAAAACGAGGAACGGCTCAATTGATGGGTCATCCCTTCCTAACATAAGNTGTTANGTTAATATTAGAAATTTTGCTGCGAGACAATTCCATTGTTCACTCGGTCTCGCAACTCTTTTCCAGGCTTAAAGTGAGGAACATGCTTACCGCTTAATGCGACAGGAGTNCCCGTCTTTGGATTTCGCCCTATTCTTGGAACTCTGTAGTGCAGAGAAAAACTACCAAAGCCTCTGATTTCTATACGCCCCCCTTCAGACAGTATTTGCGACATATATTCCAAAATGGACTTAATGGCCAATTCAACATCTTTCGAGGATAACTGCGTTTGCTTANCTGCTATGCGATCAATCAGTTCTGACTTAGTCATATAATGCCCTCTTCCGTAGATCTACTTAATCTACACCTGCTATTTTATAAGCCTAATACTTTCGTTCAAAAGACCACTTAGATGATTCACACTAAGCGTATTTAACCCTTATCTAATTCTGCCTTTATAAGATCTCCTATCGTGCCAGGAGAAACCTCACTATTCTCTTGCTTCTTATGATCTCTGATAGCAGCCTTTTCATCGTCAATTTCTATAGCTTTGATAGATAGGCTGATATTTCGATTCTTGTGATCTATGTTTACAATTTTTACTTCTAGTTCGTCGTCTTGTTTTAAAATAGTTCTAATATCTTCAACNTTATCGCGACTTACCTCTGTAGCTCTAAGAACTCCCTCAACTCTGTCTTTTAACTCAATAGTCGCTGATTTACTATCAATATCAATTATCTTCCCCCTNACTACACTACCCTTATCATTGGTAGAAACAAAATCCATAAAGGGATCGTCTTCCATTTGTTTAATTCCCAAAGAAATTCTTTCTCTCTCTGAGTCAATTGATAAAATGACCGTCTCTAATTCATCGCCTTTTGAATATTTCCTTACGGCATCTTCCCCACTTTCCTCCCAGGATATATCTGACAAGTGCACCAAACCGTCAATATTGCCATCCAAACCTATAAATATACCGAAATCAGTAATCGATTTAATGCTTCCGGATATACGGTCTCCTTTTGTGAAATTTTCTGCAAAACCATCCCACGGATTTTGATGACATTGTTTTATACCAAGGGAAATTCGGCGACGTTCCTCATCAATGTCTAATACCATTACATCAACTTCGTCGCCGAGTTGGACGACTTTTGACGGATGTATATTTTTGTTGGTCCAATCCATTTCTGAAACATGAACCAACCCCTCAACTCCCGTTTCCAGCTCCGCGAAACAACCGTAATCCGTGAGATTAGTAACAACAGCTTTAACCTGAGAATTTTCTGGATATCTCTGCTTAATTGCCTGCCATGGATCTTCACCAAGCTGTTTTAATCCCAGTGATACTCTGTTCCTTTCCCGGTCATACTTTAAAACCTTCACATCAATCTCATCGCCAACATTTACAATCTCACTCGGGTGTTTAATTCTTTTCCANGCCATATCAGTTATATGTAGCAAGCCATCCACACCACCTAAGTCAACGAAAGCTCCATAATCTGTTAGGTTCTTTACGATACCCTTTACTGACATACCTTCTTGAAGTTTTTCCAACAAGGCATCTCTTTCCTCAGTGCTTACTGTTTCTAAAACCGCTCGACGCGAAACAACAACATTATTGCGCTTTTTATCTAATTTAATTAATCGAAACTCTAGCTCTTGGCCTTCCAGATGTACTGTGTCTTTTATCGGCCTAACATCCACAAGAGATCCAGGTAAAAAAGCACGTATATTATTAACGTCAACAGTAAATCCACCTTTCACTTTTCCGTTGATCAGTCCAGTTACCACTTCATTTTTCTCATAAGCCGCCTCTAACTCCATCCATGATTCAGCGCGCTTCGCCTTCTCGCGNGACAGTCGAGTCTCACCAAACCCGTCTTCAACGGTTTCCAAAGCGACTTTAACTTCATCGCCAATTTCAAGTGATAAGTTTCCTTGCTCGTCAAGGAATTGTATTTTGGGGATCACCCCTTCCGATTTAAGTCCAGCATGTACCGTAACCCAATCTGAATCAATATCAATTATTGTCCCAGTTACAATAGCGCCAGGGGTCATATCTATTTCAGTTAAGCTTTGCTCGAACAGAGCTGCGAAGGAATCAGTCATTTATAATTATCTCATNCTTAATATTTTGGTTANGGAACTCAGTGAATTCATAACCGACCATAATCCAGTTATTATGGGGTAATTAAATTTTCCTCGCGCTTGCCAATCCTGGTGATACACCCGCGAGGTGTAACTCTAAAGAGACCTAATATTTCAGCCATCGCCTTTAAAACGTTCTAAAATCCTACTTACAACTTCTTCTATACTTAGATTAGTTGAGTCCAAAACCATAGCATCCTTGGCAGGCTTTAGCGGGGAGACGCGCCTCTCGGCATCACGTCTATCCCTTTGATTTAGGTCTCGCAAAAGGTCGGGNAGAATAGCATCAATACCCTTACTAATCAACTGCTTATACCTCCTNTTTGCTCTTTCGTTAAGGCTTGCTGTCAGNAAAATTTTCAAATTAGCATCCGGGAAAACCACAGTTCCCATATCTCGCCCATCCGCAACTAAGCCAGGTTCTTTGCGATAAGCTCTTTGACCTTCGAGTAAAATCTCCCTTACCTCTGGGATTTGCCCCAATCTCGATGCATAGTCACTTCCTAATTCTGAGCGAATCAGTGAACTCACGTCCTCCCCATTTAAAATTACTGTTCCAGGCTTGCTAGAATCAAAAAATATCTGCGATTTGTTATATATTTCAGATATTTGAGAATGATTGTTAAAGCTCACGCTTTCTTTATGCAGAGCTATACCCAAGGCCCTATAAATGGCTCCACTGTCCAGATAATGNAACCCAAGACTGCTAGCTACTTTCATTGCAACAGTCCCCTTTCCTGAACCAGACGGCCCATCAACCGAAATCATCGGGATATTAGTCATCCGAAGTTTCTCGGATGTCGATTCCTACTGATTTCGCTAAATCGACAAATCCTGGGAACGAAGTACCAACATTTTTNCAATCTTCGATCAAAACCGACTCCTTTGATCTAATTGCAGCGACGGCGAATGCCATCGCAATTCTATGATCTGTATAACTTTTTACCCGACCACCTAAGATGTTGCCACCCTCTATCTGAAGTCCGTCCTTAAACGCTTTTACTTTGATACCTAAGTTAGTTAAGCCATCTGCCATTGCTTGAATACGGTCACTCTCTTTAACCCGAAGTTCTTCCGCTCCCTTGATTATCGTTGTTCCACTTGCACATGCAGCTGCAATACAAATTATAGGGAACTCATCGATAGCTAAAGGCACGAGTTCGGGTGGGACAGAAACACCTATGAGATCTGATGAAATTACTTTGATGTCTCCGATAGGCTCGCCACCAATTGTCCTTTCATTACTTATTTCGACNTTCACATTCATCAATTCTAATATTGACACAATTCCTGTTCTCGTAGGATTGAGACCAACCTGAATGATGTTAACTTCGCTATTCTTAGAAATAGCCGCGGCAACCATAAAAAATGCAGCNGACGAAATATCTCCAGGTACCTGGACGTCTATGCCAGACAAGCATCCTTTCCCTGAAATAGTAATCGCACCTGATGAATCATCCCTCCCGATCGGATAACCAAACCCCTCTAGCATACGCTCGGTATGATCTCTGCACGGNGAAGGCTCTGTAATTCGGGTGCTACCATTTGCGTAGACTCCAGCAAGCAACAAACAAGACTTAACTTGTGCGCTAGCAATACGCATTTTGTAATTAGTGCCTGATAATTTTGAACCAGTTATACTTAACGGCGGNAAATTGTCATCTGTTAAATTCAACTTTGCTCCAAATTCAGCTAGGGGCTCTGCTATTCGTCGCATTGGTCGACTATTGAGCGACTCATCCCCTACTAGGGTCGAACTAAAGCTTTGAGCAGAAAGTATGCCGGCCAGCAAGCGCATAGCGGTACCTGAATTGCCCATATACAGTGGTGCACGAGGCTCTCGCAGACCATCCAATCCAACACCGTAAATCACTACCTCTCCATTACTCGGCCCAATTATCGTTACTCCCATCTCTTGGAATGCGGCGAGAGTATGAAGCGTATCTTCGCCTTCAAGGAAATCGCGGACCTTGGTAATGCCTTCTGCAATNGATCCAAGAATAATCGCACGATGTGAAATAGACTTATCCCCAGGGACCCTGATAGTGCCATGAATTCGATTCGAAGGATTCACCCTATAATTTATAGATCGCACGGTGCTTTCTGACAAGCCGTCAACTTGGTAATGTTTCTTCATGAAGTGTTCCCTGGCCGTTTTCGCCGCAGCAAAATCTGCAGCAAGAGACTCCTTNCGTTCCTTTAAAAGCAACTCCTTATAGTCAATTAGTTGCTGAATATAGGCATCTAACACATTCTCTATTTCATTTGTATTAGCAAGAAAAATCTCAGACCACAAATTTGGATCACTCGAGGCTAACCTGCTAAAGTCAGCGAATCCACCCGCAGCATAACGAAATATATCATCGCTCTTATTTTTCTTAATCAAAACATTAACTAAAGCATAGGAAAGCAAGTGTGGTAGATGACTAGTTGCTGCTAGTATCTCATCATGGTCTTTTACACTCATACCAATGACATTAGCTCCAATAGAACGCCAAAGCTCATGGATTAATCTAACAGCGACAGATGACGTGTGCTCGTTTGGAGTTAAAATGACGTTTCTTCCATCGAATAAACTATTCGACGCCGCAGCGTAGCCAGTCTGTTCCGAGCCTGAAAGTGGGTGCCCCATCACAAAGTTGCTTTGAAACGATTCCGGAGTCATCTTAACAACCGCATTCACAGCTGATTTGATACTAGACACGTCAGTGATCACTGTATTCTCACCGACTATTTTCGGAAGTTTTTCGATAGTTTCAATATTGCAAAACGGCGGCATCGATAGCACTAGAATATCTGAACATTTTGCGACATTCTCTAAGCTATCGGATGCATTTATAGACCTGTCCCTTAAAGCAACATCTATGTTGCTTGTTTCGGTATCGTGAGCGGTCAACTTAATATCTGGAAAGCGATGCCGTAAAGATCTAGCAACGCTTCCTCCTATGAGACCAAGCCCTATAATTCCTATCGATAATTTTCTTAGTGAGGTCAAAACTTAAACCTATTTGCGCCCATCTACTTTTTAATCTGNGCCACTGGGTATGATCCTAATACTTTAAACTCGGCTACGCATTTTTCTAATCTATTGAAGAGCCTTTGAATAAGCTCGTCCTCAACATGTCCTTCAAAATCTATGAAAAAGACATATTCCCACGCCTCAACCTTNGCCGGACGAGTTTCGATTTTAGTCAAACTTATCTTTAGNTTTTCAAATGGCTCTAAAATTCTAAATAATGATCCTGGCTTATTCTCAGCATAGACTAGTATGCTAGTCTTGTCACAACTACTGGATCGAGTTTTTTCTTGAGACAACACAAAAAACCGAGTGCTGTTATGTTCTTGATCTTGGATTTTCTTCATAACCGGCACTAAGTTATAGATATTAGCCGCTAGCTCACCCGCGATCGCTGCAGTCTTANTATTAGTAGCTGCCAATCTAGCTGCCTCTGCATTGCTTGAGCACTCGACCAATTCTACTCGCGGATAGTGCTTTGAGAGCCAGTTTCGACACTGAGCTAATGACTGTTTATGCGAAGCGATTTTTTCAATAGCACTAGCATCAGCATTTCCTGCTATGAGTAACTGATGCTCAATTCGAATAACAACTTCTCCGCTGACAAGAACGTTAGTCTCCAGCAAACAATCTTGGGTATAATTTACCGCTCCTTCAGTAGAATTNTCTATAGGCACTACGCCAAACCTTGCTTTACTCGTTTCAACGGCGCTAAACACGTCTTCTATATTTTCACANGCATGAAGATTCGATTCTTCTCCGAAATNATTGATAGTAGCCATTTGAGAGAAAGTNCCCTCAGGGCCNAGGTAAGCAATTAAATCTGGCGCTTTCACTAAATTTTCCTTAAGAATTCTTTTATCCGAAGTTGTGTCTCCAGAAAAAATTCATTCTGACTCCAGCAGTCTCTACTCCTCGCCAACCTCTTCTTCCANATCTGATGCCTTCTCTTCAACATTAGGCTCATCCACTTGTTCTAGACCTACAAGCTTCTCTCCACTTCGCAATCTTATTAATCTTACACCTTGGGTGTTTCTTCCTTGCACAGAGACTTCATCGACTCGAGTTCTAACGAGTGTGCCTTTATCAGAAATCAACATGATTTCATCGCTGTCACTTACCTGCACAGCTCCCACCACTTTGCCATTCCTTTCACTAGCTTGCATGCCTATGACACCCTGGCCGCCGCGACCATACACTGGATAATCGTCACTTTTCGTCCTTTTACCATAACCATTTTCACTAACTGTAAGTATTTGTTTCTCAATACTCGGGATTATGAGCGANATCATCTTAAAACCATCCAACATTTTGATGCCTCGCACACCTCTGGCAGTTCTTCCCATCGCTCGGACATCCGATTCTTTAAATCTTATAGTTTTACCGCTATCACTGACTAGCATTACATCGTGCGAGCCATCCGTGATCGCCGTTCCGATTAACTCATCTTCTTCATCTAATTCAATCGCCCTCAAGCCAACGCTACGCTGACGCGCGAAATTACTAATTGATGTCTTTTTGACGGTGCCGTTACTTGTCGCCATAAATACAAACCTATCATCATCAAACTGTGAGACCGGCAACATACTAGTAATTCTTTCACCGGNATCTAAAGGNAGAATATTGACAATTGGACGCCCNCGCGAAGTGCGACTCGCTACTGGAATCTGNAATACTTTTAACCAATAAACCTTGCCTACGCTACTAAAACATAACAAGGTGTCATGAGTGTTAGCGATTAATAAATGTTCTACGAAATCTTCTTCCTTTACAGTTGCAGCAGCTTTACCTGTGCCTCCACGACGTTGCGCAGAATAGTCTGCTAAAGGTTGCGATTTTGCGTAGCCATTTTGAGAAATAGTAACAACACGATCCTCTTCAGAAATTAGATCCTCCATGGTCAAATCTAGCTGCGATTCTACAATTTCTGTCCGTCTTTCGTCTCCATATTCATCTCTAACCTTTTTAAGCTCCTCTCTAACGACGGAAATCAACCTGGACTTGTTGTTTAGGATATCAAGATAGTCGGAAATTTGACTCAGTAGCTCTTTGTAGTCACTTATTAACTTCTCTTGCTCTAAACCCGTGAGCCTATGAAGTCTCAAATCCAATATAGCTTGCGCTTGCTCTGGGGATAAAAAGTATTGTTTATCTTTTAAACCATACTCTTCTGCTAATCCATCTGGTCTACAGGCGTCAGAGCCTGTCTCACCAAGCATTTTTAAAACACTCGCGGACTCCCAAGATCTTTTTAATAATTTTTCTTTAGCTTCAGTTGACGACGGGGATTTCTTGATCAATTCAATTACTTCATCAATATTCGCAAGAGCAACCGCCAGCCCTTCAAGTATATGACCTCTTTGCCTAGCTTTACGCAACAAATAAAGTGTTCTTCTAGACACGACTTCCCGCCGGTGTCGGACAAAAGAGTCAAGTATTTCTTTGAGATTAAGTACACGCGGTTCGCCATCAACGAGAGCAACAAAGTTAATGCCAAATACTGATTGCATTTGAGTTTGTGCATATAGGTTGTTCAAAACAACCTCCCCGAGATCACCTTTACGAAGCTCTATTACTATTCTCAAGCCGTCTTTGTCGGACTCATCTCGTAATTCAGAAATCCCCTCTACCTTCTTCTCTTTAACCAATTCAGCAATCTTTTCAATTAGTTTAGATTTATTGAGTTGGTAAGGAATCTCAGAGACAATTATTGTTTCCCGACCCGATGTTTCATTCCTCAACACTTCCGCTTTAGCTCGGACATAGATTTTGCCCCGCCCTTCCTTATAAGCTTTGACAATCCCAGCTCTACCGTTAATTAAAGCACCAGTCGGAAAGTCTGGTCCTTGAATATGGTTCATGAGCGCATCAATTTCTATGTCTGGCTCATCCAGGAGTGCTATTGATGCATTAATGACCTCGCTCAAATTATGCGGTGGGATATTAGTTGCCATTCCAACAGCTATGCCGGAAGAACCGTTTACTAAAAGGTTNGGGATCAAGGTAGGAAGAACATCTGGGATATTCTCTGTTCCATCATAATTCGGCGAAAAATCTACAGTTTCTTTATCAAGATCCGCAAGTAAGTCATGGGAAATTTTTGCCATACGTATTTCTGTGTAACGCATTGCCGCAGCAGCATCCCCATCGATTGATCCAAAATTGCCTTGACCATCTACAAGAGGATAACGGAGCGAAAAGCTTTGAGCCATTCGAACAATAGTATCGTAGGCGGCCGTATCACCATGAGGATGGTATTTACCAATAACTTCACCGACTACACGCGCTGATTTCTTGTATGGCTTATTGTAGTCACACGAAAGGACATTCATTGCGTAGAGGACTCGCCGATGGACAGGCTTCAGGCCATCCCTCACATCAGGTAAAGCACGACCAACAATAACGCTCATCGCGTATGCCAAATAAGACTCCCGCATTTCACTTTCTAATGCGACTGGCGAAACCTGCTTGGCGAACTCAGACATAAAGGGTTGTTCCGTGAAAAACTAGATATGAAAAAGGCGATAGCTTCGCCATACCTTTGTAGTGGTTAATGCGTGTATGTTTCGATTTCATCACAAACATCAAATTCGTTTTATTTACCTTAGCGCAGTTGCTTTTTCTTTACTTTTTTGAATTTAAACTAGCAGACATAATGAGCGTAATTCTATCATAAATAATCCTTAAAAGGACACTGTCCCAGTTAAATTTTTTCGACAAAATACATATTAAAATCAGATATTTAAAATGCTTGGAAAGCACAAATTTGCCTTGAGCAACTAGACCAAAAATTTGGTATACTATTGCACGAATAATTTACCGAAAATACTCATTTGTGTAAGGAATCAACTATGAGTTTTATCCAAATTAGTTCAATATGATTTTAGGAGTTTTATGAATGTTGACCTGATAATTAAGTCAAAATGGATCGCCCCTGTTGATCAAAAATCGACGGTGCTGACGGATCATTCTATAGTCATAAATAACAAAAGAATAATTGCTTTATGCTCTCAAGAAGCATTAAAAGACACGTACAACTCCGCCACTGAAATCGAGCTTAAGAATCATATTTTAGTTCCAGGACTAATCAATGCTCATACCCACGCGCCAATGACATTACTTCGCGGAACTGCTGACGATTTAGCATTAGAGGAATGGCTAAACACTCGGATATGGCCGCTCGAACAAAAATTTATTGACCAGCAATTCGTAACAGATGGAGCTGAACTCGCAATAGCCGAAATGATTTTATCTGGTACGACTTGTTTTGCAGATATGTATTTCTATCCTGATCAAGTCGCAAAAGCCGTAATTAAATCNGGAATAAGAGCTCAGCTCGCATGCCCAGTTTTAGATTTTCCAACTATATGGGCGCAGTCCTCTGATGAATATATACAGAAAGCAATTGGGCTTCATGATGACCACCGCAATAGTGAACTGATTTCAATAGCCTTTGGTCCACACGCTCCTTATTCCATATCCAATGAGCCTCTCAAGAAAATCGGAACAATGGCAGAGGAGCTTGATATTCCGATACACATGCATGTCCATGANACAGCAAAAGAAATATCCGATTCGCTGGAGCAGTATGGTTGTCGACCTCTTGAAAGATTAAATGATTTGGGATTAGTTAGCCGACGACTTAACTGCGTACATGCCACTCAATTGACACAGGACGAAATTTCATTAATTACGGAAGCAGGTTCGAGTGTCGTCCACTGCCCTGCGTCTAATATGAAATTAGCGAGCGGTATTTGCGATGTTTCAAACCTAATCAATTGCAACACCAATGTATGTTTAGGTACAGATGGGNCCGCCAGTAATAACGAATTGGATCTTCTTAAAGAAGCTCGGCTCGCTTCCCTNCTCGCAAAAGCAACAAGTCAGGTTGCTAGCTCACTTCCTACCCATCAAGCACTTGAAATGATGACCATAAACGGAGCTCAAGCTTTGGGATTAGAGGAGTCCATAGGAAGCTTGGAAGTAGGAAAATTAGCTGATATCGCTGCAATTTCGCTGGATGCTCCAAATACATTACCAGTCAATGACCCGCTTTCACATGTGATTTATGCAGCAAACTCTACCCAAGTGACCCACGTTTGGATAGGAGGACGTATTATCTTAAACGAACGGCGCATGGAGACTGTCGACTTAAATAGTATCAGGAATAAAGCAAACCAGTGGCAGAAACGCTTTGAGCAAAGGTGACATGATAGACATGAGAAACGTAGACAACCTCGAAATAAATAAATTTGAAGCACTAGCCCACCGTTGGTGGGACCCAAACAGCGAGTTTAAACCCCTCCATGACATTAATCCTCTGCGTGTTAACTACATTGCAAAAACCGTAAATGTCGCAGAAAAAGAGATTTTAGATATTGGTTGTGGCGGTGGCATCTTAGCCGAGTCTTTAGCCCATTTCGGAGCAAACGTTACTGCTATTGATTTGGCAGAGGCATCATTGTCGGTTGCTAAACTCCACTTACTCGAAAGCAAGTTAGATATAGACTACCGCTTCACATCGGCTGAAGATATTGCAGACAAGGAACCTGAGCGCTTCGATGTAGTAACTTGCCTAGAAATGCTGGAGCACGTCCCAAATCCAGCGTCGATAGTCAGCGCGTGTTTCAAGCTAACCAAACCAGGCGGTTTTGTTTTCTTCTCAACATTAAACAGAAATCCAAAATCATACCTCTTTGCAATTATCGGAGCAGAATACATTTTAAAGTTGCTTCCCCGAGGTACTCATGAATATAGTAAATTTATTAAACCATCGGAACTTGCCGATTGGTGTCGAGAAAGTAATTTAAAATTAGCCAATCAAATTGGAATGGGATATAACCCTCTTACAAAGCGTTACTTTCTCCAAAAGAATCTTGATGTAAATTATATAGCTTGCTTTCAAAAACCCCATTAAATAGTTGAGTTATGTATTAATGTTAAGTGACAAACTAGAATGTGTACTTTTTGATTTAGACGGAACCCTAGTCGACACAGCCCCTGACTTTATTTACATATTAAATAAATTACTCGTGAATCACAGCAGAACTGCAATTCATGCTGAAGAGATAACCTCGCGGGTATCTAACGGAGCAAGGGCACTAATAGAATACGCTTTTGAGATTGACCATAAGCATGAAGATTTTCCAGATCTTCTCTCTCAATTATTAGAACTTTATGGAGATAAGATAAACGCAACCGAATCAACGCTGTATCCTGGAATTGAAGACTTACTCGACACATTGAATGCAAATAAAATTCCTTGGGGTGTAGTCACGAATAAGGCAGCATTATACGCTGAGAGGCTACTTGCCGAATTGAACATACTCACGAATTGCGCAGTGCTAGTTTGTCCAGATCATGTCCAAAATAGAAAACCAAGCCCAGAGCCAATTCTTTTGGCTTGTGAGAAGCTTGAATGCTGCACAACAAGGACTGTCTACATCGGAGATCATTTGCGAGATATCGTAGCGGCGCAAGAATCACAGACAATTTCAATAGCTGCAGCCTATGGCTATTTAGGACCGGGCGCCCAAGCTGAAGATTGGAACGCGGATTTTATTGCGAGAACCCCGTCTATGATCTACAAAATACTCGAATCAATACAATTTCGGTGAAATAGTGTTTTCTTTTCACCCTCCCAAAAATTTTCTTACGAATAAAACTATAATGATCACTGGNGCCAGTGATGGTATAGGTAAATGCTGCGCTGTGCACTTTGCAGAATATGGAGCTAACCTTATCTTATTAGGCCGTTCGAGAGAAAAATTAGAAGAAGTATATGACCTATTGCAAAACACTGGAAATTCAAGCATCGTAATCCATCCATTGGACTTTACTGAAGCTTCGGAATCGGACTATACCCAAATATCCAAGTCTATCGGAGAGCAATTTAGTAGCCTCGATGGCCTAATTCATAATGCGGGAATGCTAGGAGCCCGATGCCCCATCGAATATTACCCCACGGAAACGTGGGAGAAAATCTTTAAGGTCAACTCCTCAGCGATTTTCCTGCTAACCAAATATTTATTACCTTGCCTACGGAGTTCACCTGACGCGAGGGTCTTAATTACATCATCATCCGTTGGTAGAAAAGCACGAGGNAATTGGGGCGCATACGCTGTCTCAAAATTTGCAGCTGAAGGTCTAATGCAAGTGCTTTCAGAGGAACTAGAGAAAACATCCAACATTCGAGTAAACAGTCTCAATCCTGGTGGAATTCGCAGCAATATGAGGCGTTCCGCATACCCTGCAGAGGACCCTTCAAAAATTCCACCTCCAGAAGTTTTGATGCCATTATATTTGTATTTGTTCAGTTCAGAATCGCAAAATATCCACGGAGANGCTTTAAACTTCAAAGATTTCGATCCTTCAAAATACGTCAAATCAGTATAACTTTATGCAAAAAAGATCAGAGCTGTATCCTTGAATATAGAATTATAACTTAGTCGCGTTCAATAATTTTTCGACTTCTCTCTTGGGGAGTTCATGAAACTGCCCTCTTTTTAATGTGCTTGGCATAAAGATAGGTCCAAACCGTACTCGTTTTAAACGACTAACTTTCACCCCTTGTGACTCCCAGAGTTTTCTGACCTCNCTATTCCTTCCTGTCATAACNACCACGTGATACCAGCGATTTAAACCTTCACCCCCAAAATACTGAATGTCTGTAAAACGGTATACTGAGCCATCTATCTGCACCCCTTGATGCATATTCTTAATCATACTTGAATCAACATTACCCATAACTCTGACCGCATATTCTCTCTCGATCATTGAGCTTGGATGAGTCAAACGATTTGCAATATCACCATCTGTCGTGAACAATAATAATCCTGTGGTATTAAAGTCTAACCTTCCAACAGATATCCATCTCCCATGTTTTAAGGACGGCAACCCATCAAAGACTGTGCGTCGTCCTTGAGGGTCCTTTCTTGCACAGATTTCATTCTCAGGTTTATTGTAAAGTAGGTATCTGTGCTTTCTCTCCTCGACTCCACGACTCGAGCTTACCCGTTTACCGTCCACAAATATCCGATCAGATTCACTCACTCGATCGCCAACCTGAGCGATCTTCCCATTCACTCTAATTCTTTTTTGAATTATCCAAGTTTCTATTTCACGCCGCGAGCCAAAGGCTGCTCGGGCAAGAACTTTTTGTAATTTCTCAGACATGGTAAATTCGTTTAAGTGCGCATCTACTTAATCGTTTTCAGAAAGTCTTCGCTTAGACTTCTGAGTTATAATCATCATCTTCCTGAGTTTTTTCTTGTAACTCATCAGCTTTCCGAACTTTTTCATTTACTGGCAACTCGATAACATTAGAGAGATCATCTTGTTCTATTCCTGCATCAATATTATCAACGTCGGTAGTTTCATCTGACCCGTCATCGCCTAATATCTCATCGAGTGGCTTTTTCGAAAGATTAATTGCCTCCTCCTCCGCCAATAATTGATCCTCAGAGAGTGTCAAAATATTACCATCAGATTCATCAATGTCGGGCATATCGAGAATGCGGCTTTGAGACAGCTCTTCATTTAGGTTAGCCTCCGAGTCAGAGTTATCTAACTCTTTAATCTCAGATAGAGGTGGAAGATCTTGCAAACTTTTTAAATTGAAGTAGTCTAAGAATACCTTTGTTGTTGCAAACATAGCCGGTCTGCCAGGAACATCGCGATGGCCTACTACTCTAACCCATTCCCTATCAATTAATGTGCGAATAATGTTAGGACTGACACTCACTCCTCTAATTTCTTCGATGTCGCCACGTGTGATCGGTTGTTTATATGCAATCAATGCCAAAATTTCCAACAAAGCTCTCGTATAACGCGGAGGTCGCTCATCCCACAATTTACCGACCCAAGCACTCAATTCCTGTTTAACCTGAAAACGATATCCGGATGCCACCTCTTGGAGCTCAAAACCTCGGTCGGAACAATCCGTTTCTATTGTCTCAATAATCTTCCTTAGTTCTTTCTTTTCAGGCCTCTCATTTTCGTCGAACACTTGCGCTATTTCATTCAAACTCAGCGGTCTTGCAGAAGCAAGCAACAGACCTTCNATGATCATTTTAACTTTATTATCAACATCACCCATTCGTCTTATCCCCTTGATTTAAGATGAATAGGGCCAAAAGAATCAGTCTGGACAATTTCAATTAGAGCATCCTTCATTAANTCCATTATTGCCAAAAACGTTACAACCACCCCCAAACGCCCCTCTTCCCTNNTTAACAAGGATGTCAGTGAAACAAANTCGTTGGAAGATAAACTCGCAAGGATGTTCGACATTTTTTCGCGCGTTGAAAGAGTTTCAAGCTGAATATGNTGGTGACCAAACATGTCTGCNCTTCTTAGCACATTAGAAAGTACTAGTAAAAGTTCGCTTAGGTCAACAACTGGATCTGGTTGAACTTTTTCAATCACTGGCAAGGCAGCTTTTGCAAAATGTAAATCACGATCCAATCTCGGCAAACTGTCAATATTTTCCGCCGCTTGTTTATAACGCTCATACTCTTGGAGCCGACGAAGCAGCTCCATTCTTGGGTCTATTTCTTCAATCTCTTCTTCGNCTCTTGGCAATAGAATCTTAGACTTAATCTCCGCAAGCATTGCTGCCATTACGAGATATTCTGCGGCTAATTCGAACTGAGCGGCCTCCATAAGCTCAACATAGGCCATGTACTGATCCGTAATGTCTGAAACGTTAATTTCAAGGATATCTATGTTCTCACGCCTAATAAGGTANAGCAGAAGATCTAGCGGACCCTCAAAGGTTTCCAGAAATATTTCTAAGGCATCTGGAGGGATGTAGAGATCTTTTGGCACCTCAGTCAATGCCTCGCCTTCAACTACCGCAAAAACCATCTCTTCTTGTTTAGACAGATCTTGCTTTCCCTGAAGGCTCAAACTGGGGTTTTCTGANGAAAATTTTGAGAGAGTATCATGCCCCTCATCTGCTGAAAGGTTGTCGTCTCTGGATTCTTCATCGACAATACTCAATGTAAACACTCTTTGCCATCGTATGTTCGAATAGTAACCTACTTTAGCGAAAAAATCTTCGAAATAAACCAACCNCAACCCGTCAAATCCATATGCTAATCAGTAGATTATCAATATAAAATAATTGATAACAAGGGCAACTATTATCGCACCGTTACTGGCACTTGATGTCTACTAATTAATAAAACTTTTTATACCGATTGCCTGTCTGACATTTTGTAAAATAACAGACGCTGTCTTTCTCGCTTTTACTGCACCATTGATCAAAGTTTCTTCCAATTTTTTTCTATCCTCAATGATTTCTTTGTGTTTTTCTCTGAGAGGTTTAAGCTGAGTATTGAGCTGCTCAAATAAAACATTTTTCGCTTCGCCCCATGCTATCCCATTAGCATAAAGCAATTCTAAGTCATCAACTTCGGATTTTGAGGCAAAGGCCTTGTAAATTTTAAATATATTACAAGCTGTCGGATCCTTTGGAACACCCGGCTCCAAAGAATTAGTTTTGATTTTCCTTACCATTTTTAACAAAGATTTTTCTTCAAGGAATATTGGTATGGTATTGTTATAGCTTTTACTCATTTTCTGTCCGTCGATGCCTGGTAATACACCAGTCCTTTCACTAATCAAAGCTTCTGGCAACGTGAATACTTCTCCATATAGGTGATTAAAACGAGCAGCAATGTCTCGAGTCATCTCTATATGTTGCTTCTGATCATTACCAACAGGAACAATATCAGCATTAAAAGCCAAGATATCAGCAGCCATTAATATGGGGTAATTAAACAAGCCCATAAAGACGCCTTTATCCAGATCGGATATTCCTTGTTCATGATTCATGGCAGCTGCAGCTTTATATGCGTGAGCGCGATTCATTAAACCTTTTGCAGTGATACAAGACAAAATCCAAGCCAACTCCATAATTTCCGGAACGTCAGACTGCCTGTAAAATGTTACAACGTCAGGCTTTAAACCACATGCCAGCCACGCAGCCGCAATTTCAAAACTCGAACCATGGGTCAAGTTAGGATCCTGTGACTTGATTAGAGAGTGATAATCAGCCAAAAATAAAAAGGATGAAGTTGCCTTACTTCTACTCGACTCTATCGCCGGCTGAATTGCTCCAACCAGATTTCCTAAATGAGGTGTACCGCTCGTTGTTATTCCAGTTAAAACCTTTTTACCTTTTTCCACCGAACTCTCCAAAACAACTAAAATGCCGACATTCTATAATAGATCGTTATCTCTGCATTACTGTAAAATTTCTACCCCATTAAAATTCAAAGTCAGTTATTTCACCAATACCTTCTCTCTCAATTTTTGGTATATCCCCCAATAAATCAACGACCGTAGTGGGTTGACTGCCTCCTTCTCCCCCAGCAATGATTAAATCCACAGACTTATCAAGTTGAAAACGTATATCATGCGGATGTATCAATGGAGTTTCTGAACTTGGTAAAATTAAACTTGTACTCAATATAGGCTCTCCAAGTTCTCTAACAAGTAGGCTTCCAATGCACGTCAAAGGCACCCTCACGCCTATACTCCTTTTCCGCAAGTACATTAAATGTCTCGGCACTCTGGGTTTTGCCTTTAAGATAAAGGTATATGGCCCTGGAGTATGAGTTTTCAAAATACGATAGGCGCTGTTCGAGACTATTGCGTATTTGGAAAGAGACGACAGATCATGACAAATAATCGTAAATTGATGCTTTTCGCTCAGTTTTCTGATTCGTCGAATTCTATTGAGCCCCGACTTATTACTCAATTTACAACCAAGAGCGTACATCGAATCCGTCGGATAAATAATTATGCCGCCATCTTGAAGAACTCTGACCACCTTTTCGAGCAATCTCGACTTGGGATAGTTCGGATCGATTTCTAGATATGCTGACATAACTATTGTTAATTAAAATGGATTTTTCTCACTATTATAACTAAAGATAAAATTTTAAAGCAGAAACCTTTGGCATAAAATTAAAGACAGAAGCCTGTATAATGATCTAGTATTAAATTTCAGTCATAGAGAGCCAACCGATGAAGCAGCTTTTTGAGTACATACCGCTCCTACTATTCTTCTCAGTATGGGCTATGGACGAAAGAGTAGTTTCCATATTGGGCCTAAACATAGCAGTTGGCGGTATTTTTAATGCCGCAACTTTTTTGCTCATCGCATCCATATGCGTTTACGGTGGCCTTTACCTCTTTGTCGGTAAGTTAGATAAATTCCAGTGGATAACCTTTATTGGAGTCCTCTTTGCTTGCACGCTAACAATTGTTTTTCAAA
The DNA here is from genome assembly GCA_002714195.1 of Gammaproteobacteria bacterium. Taxonomy (GTDB): domain Bacteria; phylum Pseudomonadota; class Gammaproteobacteria; order Pseudomonadales; family Pseudohongiellaceae; genus UBA9145. The sequence goes on from PAWK01000018.1 coordinate 23,304, forward strand.
GCGTTACTTTTTTGAAATGGAAAGCGCCGATTGTAAACTGGATATTTGCTACCGTTTTCCTTGCCTCAAGGTCATTCAGCGACAAACCAGCTATAGAGCATATGATGGGCCATACCATTAATGCACCAAAAGAGATTTGGTACAAATTGAATAACATATGGGTTATCTATTTCATTGTGCTGGGGGCAGTTAATCTCGCAGTTGCNTACTCTCTCAGCGAGTCGACTTGGCTTCAATTTAAAGTATTCGGTAATCTTATCATTACATTCCTCTTTATTATTGGCCAGATGCCTTTGCTTGCAAAATATATTGAAGATCCTGGAGAAAATAAAGACACAGAGAGCGATTCAGCTTAGCAACGGGTAAGACTTTATGTACTATGCAATAATCTGTGAGGATCAAGAAAATAGTCTTTCTAAACGCACGCAGAGCAGACCAGCTCATATTCAGCGACTTCATGAACTTAAAAAGCAAGATCGTATTTTAATCGCTGGTCCACACCCTGCAATTGATAGTGAAGACCCCGGCAAGAAAGGTTTTGTTGGGAGTCTTATCGTCGCAGAGTTTCATAGTTTAGAGCAAGCTGAGCAGTGGGCTAGAGAGGACCCTTATGTAGATGCGGGAGTTTACAAAAAAGTAACTGTAAAACCTTTTAAAAAGGTCTTTTAACATTTTCAATTTAAACCCGCTGCAAATATAGGCTTTAGATCAGGAAAACTAGAATCTAGCGTCTCGTTCCAAGAATCTAAATTCTCAGCCATTTTGGTGAACAAATTCGTCGGATCACCTTTTATGGTAATTGAGTTAATAATATCTCTTCTGCGAATGTCATAAATAACATTTTGCCCACTGGTTACCCGACCAAAAACCGAATGAAGACCGTCCAAATGTGGCGTCGCGAGATGTGTAAAGAAAAACTGACTACCGTCTGTCCCTGGTCCTGAGTTGGCCATAGACAGTATTCCTGGCTGATTGTGCTTCAAAATTATTTCTCCAGAGAAACGATAGCCAGGTCCTCCGGTACCGTTTCCGAGTGGATCGCCGCCTTGGANCATAAAGTTGCGCTCGACGCGATGAAAAGTAAGACCATCATAAAANCCCCGCAAGGCCAAATTTACAAAGTTAGCAACAGTAGTAGGAGCCGCCCGATCGTTTAATTCAGCCTCAATGACTCCCTTCGAAGTGTTGATAACAGCGACTAGCCCTTGGGCGAAACTCTTATCGACTGGAATAAACGTGACAATCAAGGTTAGCGTAAAAAACATGAATCGTAATTTGCGTGTCATAATAGTTTAATCTCAAGGTAAATTTGCGAATCTAATTCAAAGCAACAGCGTTTTGCATATCGTACTCTATAGTCACCGGCGCATGATCCGAAAAATGCTCTTCGGTGTAAATTTCGGCTGAAATTACTTTATCTTTGAGACCTGGTGTGACCACTTGATAGTCTAGCCTCCANCCAACATTTCTCTCTCTGGCCTGGCCTCTGTTCGACCACCATGAATATTGATCGANAGCTTTATTAACCTCTCTAAATGAGTCAACAAAGCCTTCTTCATCGTAAAGCTTATCTAACCACCTCCTTTCTTCAGGAAGGAATCCGGAATTCTTTTGATTTGCCCGCCAATTTTTGAGATCAATCTCTTTATGACATATATTCCAGTCAGCACAAACAATAAACTCTCGACGTTGAGTTCTATATTTTTGCATAACTTTCATAAATTCTTTCATAAACTTAATTTTACGCCTTTGACGCTCCTCTCCAGAGGAGCCCGAAGGTAGATAAAGCGAAGCCACACTGAATCCCTTGAAGTCAGCCTTAATAAATCGGCCCTCTGTATCCGCAATTTCAAAACCGAGTCCTTTAGTCACTTTTTGTGGCTCTAGCTTTGTAAAAAGAGCTGTTCCAGAGTAGCCTTTTTTTTGAGCATCGAAATAATAAGTTCTATAACCCTTGGGATGAAAAATAGGATCTTCTAGCTGATGAATNTGCGCCTTAGTTTCTTGCAAACAAACAAGATCGACTTCCTGACTTGAAAGCCAGTCAAAAAATCCTTTTCTTGCTGCGGCGCGTATTCCATTGCAATTAAATGTCATTACCCGCATTGTTTTTACAGAACTCCCTAAAGATTTAATCGCAATTTTACAGATTCATACTTCTTTGAACTAGAGAGATAACTAAGAAAGAAATTAGCTCAATTACACATCAACATACAACCAAATAGAGCAAAAGCACGTAGTATGCAACGAATGAAGCAAGTTATCCGATTTTTTGNGTCAATCTATNAANNTTGTTACTTTATTACACATATTTGCTCAGAATCTTTATCTCAGGTAAATCACTTTTGACCGTTAAATCAACAGTATATAGATTCGTTGATCGCAGATTCTGCTATGCATTCTTAAGATAATTATTTCATCCCATTGTTTTTATTAAATATATTCGGCTTTATCTACCAAAGANCTTGTATTTGTTACCTCTTGATGAGACAGGAAATAATTACACAAATGTGTTACTTTTATATACTTTATGTGTTACAATACGCTCCACTTAACGGTGATACCGTTTTCGACTAANTTGAAACTAATGAAAAGGGGAATTTAAATGAGTAAGGTAATACGGGACGCGAGGCCCATATTAGAAGCTACATTGGTAAGCGTCGTCCTAGTAGGAGCCGCGCTAGCGGTACCTGCAGCTATCATTTACACAGCGATCTAAAGAAAACAGTAGGCATCCTTTAAAGACCCCTGCGGCCAAATTTTCGTCGGGGTCTGAACGTTAAAACACAGAAAGGTTTAAATCAGCTAATTTAGTTTGTCGACAAAATTACACGGCTTGTGACCGCTATCCAACTGATCAGCAATTATTCTGTTCCAACCTGTCTTACAAGCTCCGGGGGAACCTGGAAGGCAAAAAATGATTGTGCCGTTCGCTAGGCCTGCGAAAACCCTTGACTGCACAGTAGAATTGCCTATTTCTTCGTACGATAGTTGACGGAATAGTTCGCCGAAACCATCAATATGTAAATCAAAAAGGGGTTGTAATGCCTTCTGCGTATTATCACGAGCNGTAAATCCTGTCCCTCCCGTGGTGAGAATTGCATTAACCTTGGAGTCGGCTATATATGCTGAGACCATAGCCCTCAGATCGTAGACATCATCTTTGACAATAATCTTAGAATGGAGAGAATGGCCCGCGCTCTCAAGTAACTTTATCAGTACATTTCCCGAAGTGTCAGTTTCCTCAGTTCTAGTATCTGAAACCGTCACCACGGCTATACTCAGTCGAGTTTCTGCTTTCACCTCAGCCTACCCTCCTGTCATATTCATCAAACGGACCGGTTGAGCATGCTCCTTGTCATAGAAATAATGACGCTCTGGCTTCAGATCCATGGATTTAATAATCACTTTTTGTAAATCATCATTCGTTGAAGCGCTATCCCTCAACACTTCTCTTAAATCAACCGAATGCTCGTTACCAAGACACAATAACAGTCGACCNTCAACCGTGACTCGCACCCGATTACAATCTTCACAAAAATTATGACTGACTGGCGAAATGAATCCAATACGNCTCTTCTTTCCAATGACTTGCACGTAGCGAGCGGGCCCCGCAGTCTTTGCTGCAGAGTCTATCAATCGATACTTTTGTTCTATCTGACCCCTTACCCATTCATTACTGCATGTAGTTTCCTCTCGAGAATGATCAGACGCCTCACCTAGTGGCATCTCTTCGATAAACGCGATATCTATATCACGACTGAGCGCATAATCTGTGAGTGGAATTACTTCATCTTCGTTGTAACCACGCATAATCACAGAATTCAGTTTTATCCGATCAAACCCTGCTTCCCTGGCAGCATCAATACCTGCTAGGACTTTCTCTAATTTTCCTACCCTGGAGATACGCCTGAATCTTGCAGCATCCAGGCTATCAATACTAATATTTATACGACTCAATCCCGCCTCTTTTAACGATAGTGCATACTTATCCAGTTGAGCGCCATTGGTGGTCAACAGGAGCTCCTCTAATCCCGGAAGCTTTCCTAACCTTTTAATCAATGACATAACGTCCGACCTGACCATGGGTTCGCCGCCAGTTAGGCGAATCTTTTTAACTCCGAGATTAGTGAAAGCAAGTGCTACCTGATAAATCTCTTCCAGAGATAGAATTTGAGCTCGAGGTAAAAAAGTCATGTCCTCTGTCATGCAGTAAACGCAACGAAAATCACAACGATCGGTGACCGACAGGCGGATATAATCCACTCTGCGACCAAATTTATCGACCAAGCTTTTTTCTTTCTGCGACATACGTTCTCTCCACTAAACATAACTATATCCCACCTGACCCCCCAGATACACGCAAAAATGCATTAATTTATGGGTCAAAACATCATGTTTACTGTGGTTTAGATGATATTCAGCGTTATTTGAAGAGCGAATAAGATCAACGCTAAGCCCATCACTAATTCAAACCACTTCCCCATTTTGAGTAACCGGGAGCGAACAATTGTTATACCAAATAACTTTGACAGTAAGGAAAACCAAATAAATGTGGCAGCAGACAAATAAAGTCCATATAAAACTTGAACCATTGTTGGCGTATCTTCTCCAACCACTATGGTAAAAAGCGCAAGGAAGAATAAGGTTGCCTTAGGGTTTAGACCATTTGTTAAAAATCCTAAAATAAATGCCTTACGAATGCCCTGCTCTGGGGTCATGTGCTCTACATTCGAGGTTGCCGCATTTTCCAAAAAACCTCTTACAGACTGAATCCCCAGATAGATTAAGTAGGCACTAGCAAGGTATTTCATTGCGTTAAATAGAAAAGATGACTGAGAGATTAAGAGCGCAACCCCTAGTATGCAGTAAGTGACATGAAGAAGGATACCAAACCCAAGCCCAAGGCTCGTCCAAACCCCTGCCCTCGTGCCAGCTGTAATACATTGGCGGGTTACGACCGCAAAATCTGGCCCCGGCGATGCTACCGCAAATAAATGCGCAATGGCTATAGTTAAGAATTCGCCCCAATACATAAAATAATCTCGAGAGTTACGGTTAGTTTACCGTCTCAGAAATAATAAGACTGATTTCAGCTTGCTCGTTATTGTGCGAGAAACTCTCAGATACTACGCGATAATCACCAGGCTGGGGAGTGGCTACTCCGGTTCGGGAAACCAATGCTGAAACATAGACATTTTCCGCCGAAGCTAAATTAAAAGGCCCAACAGCAAAGGAATTATCAAGACGAATCGTCATAGGCAGGTTGCCTACCACAAGGTCCGTCGCTGCCAGAGGCGGCATGCCCTCCCTATCGGCATTTCTCGCTGCGATAAATACTCTGAGACTGCTATTTAGTTCTAATCCATTAGCAAGAGAAACAGTCACATCGATNACAGGCCCGCCTTCAGCAGCAGACGGCGATTGCTGAGCNAGTATCTGTTGAGCAGCAGTAATATTCGCCCTAAGTGTCTGTGCTTGCTGAGAGTTGGGGTCTGCCTGGATTAATAATCGCCAGTAGCGAATCGCCGTGGCGTAGTCTTCATTTGACGACGCATCAGATGCTAATAATTGAAGTATAGTAANTTCATTGGGATTTATTGCNCGAGCCTCNTCAATGACCTCTGCTATCTCGGGCGTTAGCTGCAGTTCTGCATTGATGTACTTGACCATGGCCACTCTGCCAAGTACCAACGCCTTTTCTGGAGTCGCTTCGAATAATTGAGCCGATCGGGTGTAGGCTATTTCCGCTTCACTAAACATCCCGATGTTAGAAAAGTTTTCTCCCAAGAAGTACCACGCCCAAGGCTGACCATCGTCNTNTTGAACCGCCTGACCAAGACTAACAATGAGAGCTTGTGCCTCCTCTAGATCATCCACGTTTTGCACAGTCCGCTGATATAAATCCATCATCTCTACTTCGCCAATATAACCCCAGCGGTCGTATAGACTATAAGCGAGCAAAGGGATCAGAAAGGTCAGTATTACAGGGAATCCGATGCTCCAGGTTAGAAGCTTTTCCTTCACGCTTTGACGGTCAGTTGATCTCTTACCTTTAATCTTTTTTGATGGAATAGACTGACTGGTTTCGTCAGTTACATCTGACAGAAGGCTTTGTTTCAGTTCTAAAATTAGCAAATTAAATTGTTGGGCATCGATATTCTTTGCCGCCAGTTCTGCTTCTAACTCTTGTTTTCGTTCCNTAAAGAGGGAAATATTAAACTCATTGCGNACCTTATCTCCGTCTTCCGAGAAATCAGTTTTGCGCAACAAGGGAACCAATACAAAGAGCATTGCCAATGTAAAAAGGGCTGCTGTTAGTGTCCAGAACAAATCTTCTCCAAATTAGACTATTTACCGACCAACTCGTTTAGCTTAGCTTCTTGTTCTTCATCGAGCTCGACGGNTGCTTGATCAACTGAGCTTGCTCGCCGAAAGATACCATAGGCGACGAAGCCCCCCATAANCAGAAACACGAGTGGTCCGAACCAGAGGANTATCGTCTCTGCTCGCAAACGTGGTCGATAAAATATGAAATCCCCGTACCTTTCAAACATGAATTGTTCGATTTCTTCGTTAGTCATCCCCTCGAGGATCATACGGTGAATTTCACGTCGCAAGTCTTCNGCCACNCCGCCGGTAGAGCCAGACAANTTGGTATTTTGGCACATAGGACATCGCAACTCATCGGATAACTGTCTAAACCGGCTNTGTTGTTCATCGTTGTCAAATTCAAAGGTGTCGACCTGAGCAAAACCACCCGAGTTCATTACTAGTAAAGAGATACTCATCAATGTCAAAAAAAGACTGCGTAAACACCTTTGCTTCATGAATGCCGCTCCTAATTTGATTCTAATCTTAGCTCTGCAATTGCCGGTAAAAATTCCTCTCTCCATACCCTTTCATCGAGCACGCTCACGTGCCGATATCGAATCACCCCCTCAGAATCTACTAGATAGGTTTCNGGTGCGCCGTATACACCGAGATCAATACCAAAGCGTCCATCCTCATCTTCAATGCTNTAAGTAAAGGGATTACCATTAGTTTCTAACCAACCTTTGGCCAACTCATTACGGTCTTTATAATTTATTCCCACAACTGGTATCTGACCCTCTTCTGACAAACGCATGAATGTAGGATGCTCGACTAAGCAGGGCAAACAGTAACTTCCNCATACGTTNAGNAGGAAGNTCTGGGCGGGTAAGTCTTCATTAGTTACAGCGTCGCCTCCAATAGTCTCTAAGGAAAACTTAGGCATTTGCTTATCGATTAACATAGAAGGCAAGGTTCGCGTGTCTAAGTAAAGNCCGCGCCAAAGTAACCCGCCAAGAGCGATAAAAACTAGGACTGGGGCGAAAAATTTTAGTCTATTCATAATAATCAAGAAGCTACTTGCAAATCAGCTCCGACCTTCCCACTNTTACTNCNTTTAATGTCGCGCCTTCTTAATAAACGATAGCGCTTNTCAAATGCCGCAATCGTGCCGCCCATTGCCATAAATATAGCTCCCAGCCATATCCAGCGAACGAACGGTTTGACATAAATTGTCATCGACCAAGAACCACTCTCTTTCTCCTCTCCCAGCGTGACAAACAGGTCTCGAAGAAGGCCAGCATCTATTGCCATTTCTGTAGAAGGCGTCCCCGTGGCCAGATAAATTCGCCTTTCGGGNTATAGTGTCTCAATCTCACTGCCNTTTTTTATCACACTAATATTTGCCCGATCACCGATATAGTTAGGGCCACGTATTTCCTCATGACCATTGAATACGAAANCGTATGATCCTAATTCTACCNGCTCACCCTGCCCAAGCAGNATACTTCTTTCTTGGCTGAAGTAAGTAGTNAACCCGACGCCAATTAACATTACTGAAATTCCGATGTGCGCCAATAGCATACCCAAATAACTCGAAGATAAAGAGGAGAGGCCTAATTTTAAAGAAGATTTGTTAGCAAGCTTGTTCATTAGATCCTTACTAAGAGTTAGCAAAATCCAAGCCGCTAGACTAACGCAAATTGTTGCAGCTAAGGAAAATTCCAACAGTATCCCTAGAGGCAGACAAAAGCCTAAAATAATGCTTGCTACAAAAACTCGCGAAACCTGCTGAACCAAATACTCTGTGGAAGTCTTTTTCCATCTGCTGATCGGACCAACACCCAGAAATGCCGCCAAGATAATCATCAAAGGAACAAATATAGCGTTGAAGTAAGGAGGACCAATAGAAATTAAGTCGTCAGTGAGCGCCTGATAAACCATGGGAAATAAGGTTCCCAGAAAGATCGAGGCTGCAGAAACTACGAGGAGTACGTTATTTATNAGGAGAAAGATCTCNCGTGAAACTAACGAAAAACCCAAACTACTTTTNATTAGAGGTGCACGAAAAGCATAAAGCAACAATGCACCTCCCACTGTTAGCACTAGGATACCTAATATAAAAACACCCCTTGTTGGATCACTGGCAAATNCGTGCACCGAAGTTAATAAGCCTGAGCGTGTAATAAAGGTGCCTAGCAAACTTCCGGCAAATGCAAGAATGGCAAGCAACACGGTCCAGCTTTTAAANACTCCCCGCTTTTCAGTAACNGATAGGGAGTGGATCAACGCCGTACCGAACAACCAAGTAATCAGCGGCGGGNTTTCAACTGGATCCCAAGCCCACCATCCTCCCCAACCTAATTCGTAGTATGCCCACCAACTGCCCAGAGCAATGCCAATTGTTAAAATNGCCCATGCCACATTTGCCCACGGTCTTGACCAGCGAGCCCATGCTGAATCTAGCCTACCACTAAGCAATGCCGCTATCGCAAATGCGAATACTACCGANAATCCGACGTAACCCATATATAAAGTTGGTGGGTGAACAATAAATCCAAAATCTTGCAAGGCTGNATTCAAATCGGAGCCATCAACAGGCGGTAACGGTATGACCCGATCGAAAGGATTGGAAGTTGCCAACATAAATAAGATGTAGCAAACACATAAAAAACCTAACACNCCAAGCACTCTGGCAACAAACTGCATTGGCATACTTTTACTATAGATACTAACTGCGAGCATCCAACCTGCGAGCATGAAAGTCCATAGGAGAAATGAGCCCTCATGCCCTCCCCACAACGCAGTGACCTTATAGCGCATCGGTAACAGAGANTTTGACTGAGCGGCAACAATCTCGACAGAAAAATCATCTGTGACNAANGCGTATGCGAGCAACGCAAGTGAAATTGCCAAAAAAACAAATACACCGGCGGATAACGGNCGCGCGAGACTCATCCATAAAATATTATTNTTTTCTGCACCTAAAATAGGAATAGTGCCGAGTAGAATACTTAAACAGAGTGCCAAAATTAGCGAAAACTGTCCTAGCTCTGGNATCATTTATCTTTCCGAATTATTTTGTAGGGAATTAATAGCAGTCGAGGCATCAGCCGCATCTAGGGCCGCTTTCACTTCTTGCGACATATAATTTTCGTCATGTTTAGCTAGCACTTTTGAAGCACTAAAAACACCTCTTGAATCAACACTTCCCTCAGCGACGATTCCTTGACCTTCACGAAATAGGTCGGGAAGAATTCCTTCNTACTCTATNGGGACGGCATGNACAAAATCAGTGGTTTCAAATCTTACCTTGAGACTATCAGATTCGGAAATAAAGGAACCTTCCTTGACCATACCNCCAATTCGAAAACGNCGACCAGCTTCAACTTCTCCCATGGCCACCTGTGATGGNGTATAAAACATATTCATGTTTTGGCCCAAAGCGAATAAGGTCAAGCCGACCGTAGCGCTCAATCCCACCGCGACGAATAGAATNACACCAAGTTTTTTCTTTCGATGTAGTTTCAACTCAACTCTCCGAGACTATACATAGCCCTTACGGCTCCCTCACCGAATCAGTTTTAGCTTTTTCAAAAAATGCTCTCCGTTTAAGCTCTTTGACTATTTTCTCCCTGCGAAGAATCGGCAGAAGAGTATTCACCNCAACAAAAACCNCAAAAATTGCATATACAGACCACACGTTGAANGCATACCCACCCATCGCAAAGAACTCTCTTAAACTCGAAAATTGGATTGCTTCAATCATNTNTCACTATATTCCCACTATACTTTAATTCAGCTTGCTTGAACGATCTCTTGAACCCACTGAGACCGGCTCTCTCTTTGCAGAATCTCGTTTCTTGTTGCCAATACAAGGCTCACGATCAAAAATAAATAGACAGCAACGATCATCACACCGGTCGCCATCCAAAATTCAGGACCGTTTGCGCTATCATTAGACGTGGATAGTGGGCTAGCGGGTTGGTGCAGGACATTCCACCATTCTACGGAATATTTGATGATAACAACATTTATGCAACCAACAATTGACAGAAGCGCACAAGCTTTTGCTGACTTGTCTGGGTCCTCTATTGCTGAACGAAGCGCAACGACACTTAGCAGCAAAAAAAATTGAAACAACATTGACACCAATCTAGCATCGGTCCATTCCCACCAGGTACCCCACATGACACTCCCCCAAAGTGAGCCGGTGGCTAATGTAACAAAAGAGAACCATGCGCCCAGTGGCGCCGCATGCTTAGCTACCATATCTGCTANCTTCATTTTCCACACCAGAGTTATCGTTCCCGCNACAGCCATCAAGGGGAAAAAGGCNAGGGAGGTGCCAGCGACAGCTACATGGATAACCAATATCCGGGTNGTAAAACTCTGCTGATAGTCTGGCGGCAGATATAGAAGCGCCCAAACTATTCCAACTAACATAAAAATACACATCATAGATGCAAGCCAAGGCAGCCACTTGGTCGAAATTTCGTAGAACCAGCGAGGAGAACCTAATTTTGCGAACCACATCCACATAGAACAATACACCTTCACTAAAATTGAGGCATTAGGACTATATCACGACAGAAAGCCNGAACCACCTANCTTATTGTAACTCATTGTAATTACGGGGTAATCAGAAAAATAGACCACAACACAGAATTTTCTCCACTAGTTCACGCTAATTCGCAGAGCTGTAGCAGATGCTAAAGGAGCTAGAGTTAAAGAAGCNAAAAACATGGCCCCCAACACTGCGATATAGCCCTCTAGCGACGACCCATTCAGCGTCTCTTGTACTGCCAGCGTTCCAGCAATTAAAACGGGAACACTCATAGGTAACGTAATTACAGCTAGAATCAGTCCCCGACTGCCTAGCCCTACTGTCAAAGCCACCCCTATTGAACCCAGCAAGCTTAGNACTGGNGTACCTAGCAGCAAAGACAGGAACATTATGCCATAAGCGTCANTGGGTAAGCTCAACATATACGCCACTAACGGCGAGATTATCACCACCGGTAAACCACTNACCAGCCAGTGGGCTATATTCTTNGCTAACACTAAAAAATAAAGTGGATGAGGGCTTACGAGTAACTGCTCTAACGAACCGTCCTCGAAATCACTCCTGTAGAGACTATCCATAGCAAGCAACGAAGCAAGAAGAGCAGAAATCCANAGGACACCAGACGCAATTTCAGCCAACCTAACAGGATCAGGAGAAATTCCAATGGGAAACAAAGAACAAACAATTACAAAAAACATAAAAGGGTTGACGATGTCGTTTTTCCGCTTATAAGCGACCAACAAATCCCTCTGCAGAGTTGCTACGAAAGCTTGAAATGTAGTCACTTGATCTATGGGCAAATTCTTATCCCAGGTCCAATACCGTTAAATTGGGCACAACCAATTNATGGTGAGTCGTGACAAATGCCACCCCACCTTTGTCTGCATGGTCGATAAGCAGCCTCTCAAGAAGCTTTACTCCCTCTTGGTCTAAAGTAGTGAAAGGCTCATCCAAAANCCAGAGAAAACCNCTATTAAGAAGCAGCCTGGATAGCGATACCCTTTGTTGTTGCCCTGCCGAAAGAGTGAAGCACTGAGAATCTTCGAATCCTTCAAGACCCATGTCCCACAAAGCATGACTGATNTCTTCATCTGTTACNCNATTCAGTAACCCAACAGACCACCGGAGATTCTCAACCGGTGTTAAAATTTTGTTCACACCTACCCGATGGCCCATGTAAATAAGGGAAGAATAGACATCTTCCCAATGATCTTGAATCGGTTTAGTAAACCATCTCAAATCCCCGCGAAACCCGTCGTTTAATCCACAAATGATTCTGANTAAAGTAGTTTTNCCGCTCCCGTTGGANCCTTTGATTTGAATCAATTGCCCTCGGCGGGCCGAAAAATTTAAATCTTGNAAAAGGACTCTATTGTCCCGCTCACAAAANAGGTGTTCTGCTTTGAGAACATCCTGATTATCGGGGTTCTCNACCACAAACGTTTAATTCCAGTCAGATAAACGCGCCCGAAGACGCATTGCTGCTTGACTATGAATTTGACTCACACGCGACTCGCTCACCCCAATTACTTCCCCTATTTCTTTCAAATTTAGCTCTTCATCATAATATAGCGCCAAAACCAATTTCTCTCTCTCTGGCAAACCATCGATCGCCGTTGATAAATGTTTTTTGAATGTATCTCTTTGTAAACCGTCACAAGGGCCAGGCAGCTCTCCAGCCGCCAATTCTATTGCGGAATCGTCGCCCTCCATAACATCATCAAAACTAAAGAGTCGGGATCCTGAGGCGTCTTGAAGAATCGCGTAGTAGGAATTCAAATCTATATCTAACTCTTTGGCTATTTCTTTGTCCCTCGCATCCTTTCCTGTCCGCGCCTCAATAGATTTAATCGCTTCGGCCACTCTGCGAGATTTTCTGTGAACACTGCGCGGCGCCCAATCTCCCTTTCGGACTTCATCCAACATTGACCCACGAATCCTTATGCCCGCATAGGTCTCGAAGCTTGCACCTTTTGATATATCATACTTCTTTGCAGCCTCAAGCAGTCCTATCATGCCTGATTGAACCAAATCATCAATCTGAACGCTTGCTGGCATTCTTAACAGCAAATGATGCGCAATCCTCTTTACCAACGGAGCATAACGCTCAACGACATCACTTAGTGGTGCTTCAGACCCATCCTGGTCTATTTGCACGTTCTGTTCTAGTACGGAAGCCCCNGTTGCTGCACCCATAATCAGTTATCCCGTTTTCTAATTGTTTTGCTAAATGATTTGTTCNGATTGACGACCTAATANTANAGNCANTCTTCTGAACAATGCTCGAACNAAAGCCCGCANTNNAATTAGTGCAATAACTGTTCCACATCTTNGCNCACAAAGGCTTAGAGACTNAACATCAGGGATTCCGTGGGCTTAAGNGNATAAGCACGGATTTAGAATGTCAGAAATAAGATTTTGGCGTCAGAATTTTGACCAAATTTTATTCCGANCGTCAATAAAACATNACTATAACCNCAGNTCTTGGAGGACTANAAAAAAATTCTTTAAGGGAGNACAGANAAATCTCTTTNAAGCNAGAGGATAGAGCGCTGGAAGAAATGGAAGCATGAAAGAATTTCATTTNAGACATNGAGAATGAATCTATCCCTTACGCTTTTGGTGGAGTTACCCCTAGCTGCCCCATGTACTTGCCGCCCCTGTCCTTATAAGTAACATCGCATTGTTCATCAGACTGATAAAAAAGCATTTGAGCAACNCCCTCATTCGCGTAAATCTTAGCTGGCAGAGGGGTNGTGTTTGAAAATTCGAGAGTTACATGCCCCTCCCATTCTGGCTCAAGCGGGGTGACGTTTACTATTATTCCGCAGCGCGCATAAGTTGATTTCCCAAGGCAGATCGTCAGAACATCTTTCGGTATACGAAAATANTCAATTGTTCTTGCTAGCGCGAACGAGTTCGGCGGNATGATGCAGGTCGGTTCATCAATGGTGACAAAGCTGGTTTCATCAAAATTTTTGGGATCNACCACATTAGTCGTGTGAACATTTGTAAAAATTTTAAATTCAGAGGCGCAACGGACGTCGTATCCGTAACTGGAAGTTCCATACGAAATTACTTTCTCATCGTTAACAAAACGCACCTGTCCAGATTCAAAAGGCTCTATCATGCGGTCAGTATCAGCCATCCGCTTGATCCACTTATCCGATTTAATACTCATATTATTTATGGTTCCCGATTAAAACTTGCTGTCTATAAAATTATGGTGCTTCAGATCCAAAAAATTTCCTTAGATCAACGTTTGACTGATAACAGAATTCGCTTGTAACCACATAATCTCACTAAAGTATGACCACTCTGGCCAGTTTTGAGATATTATACGCACAAATTCACTAGGCCAGCATAATTTGGCTTATTCAAGAATCACTGATTAATCTGCAAGGATAAATTAACTTACATGGAGAGTTTGAAAATTTTTCCAGAGCGTGCTTACTGGCGACAGGATTGTGAGGATGTCAAGTCGTGAACAAATGGCAGTGTATAATCTGTGGTTTCATCTATAACGAAGAAGACGGCATACCTGAAGACGGGATCCCTCCAGGCACCAGCTGGAATGACATTCCAGACGACTGGACATGTCCCGATTGCGGGGTAGGTAAAGAAGATTTCGAAATGTATGAGGTATAACTATCTCACACCAAACCCTATTTCAAGCCGAATGAAAAATAACAAATACAGGTCTATCTTAGCTTAAAGGACGAGGTCGTGAATCCGCGAAAGATATTAGTTACTAGCGCTCTACCATATGCAAATGGCGACATCCATCTTGGCCATATTATGGAGGTTGTGCAAACAGATATATGGGTTAGGTTTCAAAAACATCGCGGACACGACTGCGTATACGTATGCGCTGATGATGCGCATGGCACCAGCATTATGTTAAGCGCCGAGCAACAAGGTATTTCGCCTCAACAATTGATAGACAAGGTCAGAGAGCAACATGAGCGAGATTTCGCAGGCTTTTTAATAGATTTCGATAATTTTTACACCACACATTCGGAAGAAAACAGAAAATTCTCAGAATCGATTTATTTGGCGTTACAAACAAATGGCCATATTTCAAAAAGAACCATCAAACAACTTTTTGATCCTGAAAAAAGGCTTTTCTTGGCTGACAGATATGTCGTCGGGACTTGCCCAAAGTGTCAGGCTGAGAATCAATACGGAGACAATTGCGAAGTTTGTGGCTCCACTTATAACCCATCCGAGCTAATCAATCCAAAATCTGTTATCTCTGGCGCCACGCCGATAGAAAAAGAATCTGAGCATTTCTTTTTCAAAGTTCCATTATTTTCAGATATGCTGAAAACATGGACTCGTAGTGGAACACTTCAAGACTCAGTCGCGAATAAGGTGAACGAATGGTTAAACGACGAACTTCAAGAGTGGGATATTAGTAGAGATGCGCCCTACTTTGGCTTTGAAATACCAAATTCACAAGGGAAGTATTTCTATGTTTGGCTCGATGCACCAATTGGTTATTTGGCGAGTTTCAAGAACTTTTGTAGTAAAAAAGATTATAATTTCGACGATTATTGGAACAAAGATTCAAAAAATGAAGTTCATCACTTCATCGGCAAAGACATTATCAATTTTCATACCCTGTTTTTCCCGGCGATGCTTTACAGCTCAAACTATAGGACACCAACTGCCGTTCACGCACATGGATTCTTAACAGTAAATGGCGCCAAAATGTCAAAGTCACGAGGAACGTTTATAAATGCACGAACTTACCTTGAACATTTAGATCCGGAGTATCTGCGGTATTACCTTGCATCTAAACTATCCTCAGGGATAGATGATCTAGACTTTAACCTTGAAGATTTCATACAAAAGGTAAACTCAGACTTAGTCGGTAAGTTTGCCAATATTGCGAGCCGTTGCGCCGGGTTCATTAACAAAAATTTTGAAGGCAAGCTTGCTAATACGCTTGAAAGTCCTGAAATAATAAGTGAGATCAAGTCAAAACAAGCGGAAATAGCAAAACTCTATGAGGAACTGAATTATAGTAGAGCAATTCGCGTAATTATGGCATCAGCAGATTTAGCCAATAAATATATTAATGAAAAACAACCTTGGGTTATTGCGAAAACCAATCCGCATTCAGTTGAATTACAGGAAATATGCTCGAATGGTATTAATGCATTCAGGCTGCTTATGATCTATATCAAGCCCGTGTTGCCCNCAATCGCGGAAAAAGCAGAGTCATTCNTAAACGTCCAGCCCTTAAATTGGGANGATGCGGAGTTTATTCTAGCCAACCATACAATAGGTAAGTTTAAAGCATTAATTCATCGAATCGAGCCTGATAAGGTACACCGAATGGTCGAGNAAACGAAAAGCGCTTTCGAATCAAAGAATGTTATCAACAANGAAGCTGATAAGCCCAAAGATACATTTGAACCTGAAATTTCGGTGGATGACTTTTTTAAAATTGACCTGAGAATCGCACGAATAATTTCCGCGAATCAGGTTGAGGGAGCCGACAAATTACTCAAGCTAGTATTAGATTTAGGGCAAGATAAAGAAGGCAAAGCAATACAACGTACAGTTTTTTCCGGCATTAAATCAGCTTACGAACCTGAAAGAATGATAGGAATGCTTACTGTAGTCGTTGCAAACCTTAAACCTCGTAAAATGAAGTTCGGCATGTCGGAGGGTATGGTCCTAGCAGCAGGACCAGGCGGCAAAGACATTTGGCTTATAGAACCTCATACAGGCGCTAGCCCAGGCATGCGAGTAACTTGAGAGTTCTAAGAAGCCAAAGGCTTGGCTATTATTTACCATCAACTTGGAGCCTCTCATTTCTGTTGCTGTGGAATTTAAACGATACTAGCGCAAATGTGACGAAAGTAATAAGCTTGATCCTAGGCTCGTTATTTTGCGTTATTATGTTCAGCGGGTTCAGGAATTGACTATGTATCAAATGAGAAATCAATCAAATTTATTTTTTACACATCATTATGTGTCGAAAATCTTTGCTGTGGTCTTGGCGGTCTTTACATCAGTATGTGTGGCCCAAAGCAACAGCTTCAAAGACATCGAAAATTCCGTCATCAAGATATACACCACACAGTCTGCTCCAGACTACTTTACACCCTGGAGATTACTCACACCCCGTCAGAGTAGTGGCTCTGGTTCAGTAATTGAAGGAAACCAGATTCTAACAAACGCGCATGTAGTAGCGAACGCAAGTTATGTTCAAGCCCAGAAACACAATGACCCACAGCGATATCTCGCGCGAGTGGCATTCGTCTCTCACGAAGCAGATTTAGCCATAATTACGGTCGATGACCCAAATTTCTTCACCGATTTACAACCATTAAGCATTGGGTTGCTTCCAGACCCTTTGCAAGAAGTTTCGGTCTACGGATATCCAATTGGCGGAAAATCTTTGAGCATAACAAAAGGCATCCTATCTCGCGTAGAGCAGCAAATATACGCCCATGCGGGCGCCTATCTGTTAGCTGGTCAAATAGACGCAGCGATAAATCCCGGTAACAGTGGCGGACCCGTGATTGTTGATCAACAAATTGTCGGTGTCGTCATGCAGGCCAATAGCGGAGGTCGCGCAGAAAATCTCGGCTACTTCGTGCCACCAAGTATTATTCAGCATGTACTTAGAGATAACGGTGACGGGGTTAATGATGGCTTCCCTGATTTAGGCTTCAGAACTCAACCCTTAGATAGCCCAGCAGCAAAAGCAGCATATGGCCTAGAAAAAAACCAGGACGGAGTGTTAGTGATAAAAATCTTTGAGGGCTCTCCCGCAGCCGGAATTTTTATGGAAAACGACGTAATTTTAGGCATTGACGATTATGACATCGCCGAGGATGGAACCATCCGACTATCTGAAGATTTACTCACGGACTACAAGCATGCCATTGACATGCATCACATTGGGGAAGAAATTCTTGTCCGCTATTCAAGGGATGGAATTGAGCGTTCGGCCAAACTAAAAGCCGAGAGAGCGCTAGACAACTATAGCTTAGTCAAAGGAGAGCAGTTCGATCGGACTCCCCAGTACTATATCTACGGCGGAGTATTGTTCGTTCCGCTGAATATGAATCTCATTAAAAGATGGGGTAGCGATTGGTCCCGATCCGCACCCGTTAGCCTGTTGCAGATGAGGAGCGAGTGGAGCTCCCCAGGTCGAGAGGAGGTCGTAGTTGCTCTTCAAGTTCTAGCGGCAGATGTCAATCTTGGATATCACGATTGGAGAAATTGGGTTGTAGATTCTGTTAATGGGAGTTCAATAAGAAACTTTACAGAATTTGCTAATGTACTTATNAGCAACTCAGACGATAATGTNGTTTTTGAAAATAAAAACGGCTATCAAATGGTTATTAATCATTCTGAAGCAATGGAAAGCGAAACTAGCATTTTACAGCAATATCGAATTCCGGCTGCACACTCTCCAGAGCTTTTTCAAAAAGACTAGTCAAAAGTATTATTATTCATCGAGTGGTCTGCGACACGTACTTTCAGGAAGGAAAAGAGAAAATCGATAGCATTTCACATACAAAAGAGTCGGAAATAAAGATCCAATAACTAGGACACACCAAAAACGAACCTTAATCCAGACTTCAATCTGACCGAATAAAGCACATGAATGAGAGCAACAGAAAAAACTTTTTTGCTCAACTTAAAAGAGACAATCCAAACCCACAAACTGAATTGAAATATAGCAATAATTTCGAACTGCTCATTGCTGTTATTCTGTCTGCCCAGGCAACAGACGTAAGCGTAAATAAAGCTACAGCGACGCTCTATGAAGTTGCCAATACCCCCCAAAGCATGTTGAAACTTGGAGAAGAAAAACTCAAGAAACACATACAGACAATCGGCTTATTTAATACTAAGGCAAAAAATATTCTAAAGACTTGTAAATTATTGCTCGATAAACACGAAGGGGAAGTGCCGAGCTGTCGCGCATCCTTGGAGTCACTGCCGGGTGTTGGGAGAAAGACTGCGAGCGTTATTTTAAATACTGCTTTTAACCAAAAAACGATGGCCGTAGATACACATATTTTCCGTGTATCAAATAGAACAGGCCTCGCCCCAGGCAAAAACGTCCTTGAAGTAGAGCGCAATTTATTAAAGAGAGTCCCGAGAAAGTACTTATTGAACGCTCATCATTGGCTTATTCTTTTCGGTCGCTATATTTGCACCGCTCGCAATCCAAAATGTAATTCCTGCAAAGTTGAAAAATTTTGCAAATACGAGAGTAAAACCTCTAATTCGATTCCTCTAGATTAACGATTTTTTTTTGCCGCAATTCGCATTCTTAGTGCATTGAGCTTAATAAAACCTTCTGCGTCTTTTTGGTCATAGGAACCCGCGTCGTCTTCAAAAGTCGCTATTTCTTCGTCAAATAAGGAATTGCTGGAATCCCGACCAACTATAATTACATTGCCTTTATACAATTTCAAACGAACGTTTCCACTAACGAACTCTTGCGACTGATCGATTAAAGCTTGAATTGCCTCTCGCTCAGGCGACCACCAGTAACCATTATAGATGAGCGAGACATACCTGGGCATAAGATCATCCTTTAAATGGGCAAGCTCTCGATCAAGAGTGATAGATTCAATAGCACGATGTGCCTTCAAGAGGATGCTGCCTCCGGGGGTTTCATAACAACCCCGAGATTTCATTCCCACATAACGATTCTCAACTATGTCAACCCGACCGATACCATGAGCACCAGCTATTTTATTTAATTCATGCAACAAATTAGCAGGAGACAAGGTCTGTCCATTAATTGAGATCGGGTCACCATTCTTATATTCTAAATCGATGTAACTAGCTTTATCCGGAGCACTCTCCGGCGACACAGTCCATTGCCACATGGCTTCTTCTGGCTCAGTTGCTGGATTTTCAAGCAAATCCCCTTCATAAGAAATATGTAGCAAATTTGCGTCCATCGAATAAGGTGACTTGGCCCCCCTCTTTTTTTCAACCGGAATGTTGTGCTCGTCGCAATACTTAAGTAAGCGATCCCTCGAGGTAAGATCCCATTCTCGCCATGGCGCAATAACCTTAACCGAGGGACTAAGGGCATATGCCCCCAATTCAAATCGAACTTGGTCATTACCTTTCCCTGTCGCACCATGTGCAATAGCATCAGCACCAGTTTCCTTGGCTATCTCAACCATCCGCTTAGAGATGAGNGGGCGAGCGATAGAAGTGCCTAATAAATATTCACCCTCATAGAGCGGATTTGCTCGAAACATGGGAAACACAAAATCTCGCACGAACTCTTCCTTCAAGTCCTCAATAAAAATCTCTCTGATCCCCATGGATTCTGCTTTCCTGCGGGCTGGCTCCAACTCCTCGCCTTGACCTATGTCGGCAGTAAATGTAACAACTTCACATTGATAAACCTGCTGCAGCCATTTCGCTATGACTGAAGTATCAAGACCCCCTGAATAAGCTAATACTACTTTTTTGATGTCCGACATATTCAATCACTCCGACTACTTTGGGTTTTACTCTTTTCCACTGATCCAATTAAAAATAAGCGAGTCTTGGACCAAACTTGAATCACAGCATTCTATCATCAAGTGGAAATCAATATATAACCATATGGATACGCCATAGTAATTCAGCTTACCCGCAAAATCGGCTATACTAAAGAAAAGAGGAAAGCACGTCATGACGACTCCTGAGTTAGTTACCATAACTAAGCCTGACGATTGGCATCTACACTTGAGAGACGAAATCGCATTGGAAACTACNGTGCCCGCGACATCCCGAGTCTTTGGCCGGGCGATTGTAATGCCAAACCTAAAACCTCCCGTCACGACCGTCAAGATGGCCTTAGATTACCGATCGCGCATCTTAGAACATAAACAGTACAACTCAAATTTTAACCCTCTAATGACCCTCTTCTTAACCGACAATCTTGACCCCAATGANGTGGTTCGACTTTCCGAAGAAGAAACTGTGGTTGCGATAAAGTATTACCCCTCCGGCGCGACCACAAACTCGGATACAGGAGTCACTGATATAAAAAACGTTTATTCTGTCATCGAAAAGATGGCGGAGCTTGGTATACCTCTCCTTCTTCACGGCGAAGTTACTGATGATCATATTGATATCTTTGATCGAGAAAAGGTATTTATCGATACCATCCTGGCTCCATTAATAGAAAGATATCCAGACCTTAAGGTAGTTTTAGAACACATAACAACCAAAGACTCGGTTGAATTTGTCGAGAGTCAGTCAAACAGAATTGCNGCCACAATCACCATTCATCATCTTTTGTATAATCGAAATGACATGCTGGTAGGTGGCATNAGACCTCATCTNTACTGTCTGCCAGTCCTTAAACGAAANATTCATCAANCTTCACTTATTCATGCAGCACTTAGCGGCAACCCAAAGTTTTTCCTTGGGACTGATTCTGCTCCTCACTCCAAACCGGAGAAAGAAACTAGTTGCGGATGCGCGGGGGTTTTCTCTGCGCCAGCTGCTATTGAACTGTACACACAATTTTTTGCGGAACAGGGCCGCTTGTCAAAACTTGAGGGTTTTGCGAGCTTCTTTGGTGCCGATTTCTACGGACAACCAAGAAACCGTGAGAAAATTACTCTTGAGAGTAAGGCATGGCAGATGCCGGAGGAATATCAACTAGGAGATGTCCCAACAATTCCGATTTTTGCTGGCCAAACAATAAATTGGCGGCTAAGAGTTGATAAAGAAAAATGACCATAAAAGATGGACAACTCAGTTCCGAGACACCACTAGCAAGTCGATTCAGAACATACCTCCCGGTAGTTGTAGATATTGAAACTGGAGGTTTTAACTCTAAAACAGATGCCATCTTAGAGATTTCTGCGGTCATTTTAAGAATGGATGACAAAGGAGATTTAGTGGTCAATCAAACTTTTTTTAGCCGAGTGATTCCTTTTGATGGCGCAAATATTGAAGACGCAGCGCTTAAATTTACTGGGATTGACCCTTACCACCCTCTTCGAGTTGCGAGACATGAGAAAGTTGTTTTTCAGAATATTTTTAAAATCGTTAGGGCAGCAATGAAGTCTAATGGTTGCAAGCGAGCAATTTTAGTCGGCCACAATTCCCATTTTGATCATAATTTCGTCAATGCCGCTAGCGAAAGAAATAATTTAAAGAGGAACCCCTTCCACCCATTTTCATCTTTCGATACAGCCAGTTTGAGCGGACTGGCCTATGGACAAACGGTGCTCGCTAGAGCCTGCGAGGCTGCAGAGATAGAATTTGACAATAATGAAGCTCACTCAGCCAGATATGATGCGGAAAAAACAGCCGAACTGTTTTGTAAAATTGTAAATAAATGGAAACAACTTGGNGGCTGGCCACTGAAAGCTAGAGAANATTAATATCGTACGTNCTTAGTTGATCAATNTATCGGTGAAGTTTAAGAAGGGTCCGACTCTATTTCCTTCGCGGCACCGTCAAGTAATGGTTGCAATTCACCTTTCTCATGCATCTCCGTAATTATATCGCAACCACCAACAAGCTCACCCTCAACGAATAACTGTGGGAAAGTCGGCCAATTTGAAACACTTGGCAGATTTTGTCTTATTTCGGGNTTACTGAGTACATCTACATAGGCAAAGCGCTTTCCACACGACATAAGGATCTGAGTTACCTGAGCGGAAAAACCACACTGAGGTTGCTCAGGGCTTCCTTTCATATAAAGCAAGATTTCATTTTCATCAATTTGACTCTTGATTGTTTCCTCGATAGCCATGTTTTTCCCTTGTGAGGCGGAGTAGTCGTGAAATTATAATTTAAGATAAAACCATTGTCAGTACTTATAGAGCCTTTGAAATCGATATCATCAAACTTTAGTGTCTGCTATCCCCATCCTCCTCCTCCTGGAGTAATTATTTCAAGCTTATCTCCCTCATTTACTGCAAACGAGCACTTGCTAGGAAGAGTATTACCGTTCAGAAGATTTTTCCCTGGGTCACCGGGCTTTCCTCCTTTTAAGCCCCAAGGTCCGCGACACCGTCTTTCACTTAAAATGGTTACCCTTGCATCATCGAGAAACTCATATTCTCGAACAATCCCATTACCACCTCTATTTTGACCAGCTCCTCCAGAATGATCCCTAATTTCATAACGATTGATTCTCAAAGGATAATGCATCTCTAAACTTTCGATGGGAGTATTTAGTGTATTTGTCATATGACTGTGCTTACCATCAAGTCCAGGATAGTTCGGGCCACCTCCCGTGCCTCCGGCAACAGTCTCATAGTAATCCCATCTCATATTCTTATTTGAGCTTATCAATCCCATTGCAAGATTATTCATAGTTCCTTGTCCAGCCGCAGGTATTAATTCAGTTGAGGCCTTTGATAATGCTCCAAAAATTAAATCTACTAGGCGCATTGAGGTCTCGACATTACCGGCGGCTACTGCGGCTGGCCTTTTTGCATTCAAAATAGACCCTTCCAAAGTTTTAATTTTTATTTTTCGAAACAATCCATGACAAGCTGGTGTGTAAGAAGGCATCAGACAACGAAAACAGTAAAAACTTGCGGCAGCTACCACGGCCTCGNGGCAATTCAAATTTCCCTTAACCATACAAGATGATTCTGTAAAATCCAAAATTGCTGAGTNNGAGGTTATGTGGATGTGCACTGCTAACTTTATGTTATTCGTGCCGCAGCCGTCATCATCCAAGTAATCTAAAAACCTGTACATGCCTGGCTTTAACTTTGAGATGGCAATTAACGCAAATCCTTCAGCAAGGTCATTAAGCTGCCTTATTCTGCGCTCATATAAACCCAACCCCATTTTTTTTACAAGCTGCTCTAATCTGNTTGAACCAATTTGATTTGCACCAATTTGTGCTGCAAAATCACCTGTTAACTCATCTTCTTGGATTCCAAGTAAACGTGCGGCATTTTGCTGCACCTTTCCATTTCTAACCAGAAATGTTGGCGGTATAACTAGCCCCTCCTCTTCCAAATGAGAAGATATCGGCATAGAGCCAGGTGTATTACATCCGATGTTAGCGTGGTGAGCACGATTCACAACAAAACCAACCAGCTGGACCCCGTTTAGATGAACTGGGCTAATTACCGTTACATCGGGTAAATGTGTCCCTCCTAAGTAGGGATCGTTAAGCACTAAGTAATCACCTTGCTTCCACTCTACGCCCTGAACTATTTTATGCATAGCATATGCCATACTGCCAAGATGCACAGGCATGTGGTCAGCTTGAGCAAACATCTCACCGTTTCTATCGAAAATTGCACAAGAATAATCAAGACGGTCTTTAATATTNGGNGAGAATGCGGCTCTTTTAAGAACCAACCCCATTTCGTCACATATAGCAGACACTCTGTTNGAGAANAGGTTTANTTCGATCGGATCTTGGTTAGCCATACTACTAAGAATATCGAACGGGAATCGTCATAGCAATTCGTCGCTTCAGATTGATACATTCTTATTAAGTAGATATCATTGNNTANGTNAANTGGGTAGCGAGAGCTGCCCATTTTCGTTTANAAACACTNATAGCTATTTTAATAAANTTTTATATTCAATCTGATNAGCTATGGATCATATNAATTATGAGCATTCAGCATTTTCTTACTCTAGANGATTTGCCTTCAGAGGATATCAGGACGATAGTGGCTCGCGCTTCCGAGTTGAAGAAGGACCCCAGCATCGCACCTAGCTTATNCCGAAANACATTGGGCTTAGTTTTTGAAAAATCTTCAACNCGAACACGNGTTGCCTTNGAGGTAGCCATGACGCAAATGGGTGGTACATCTTTATTTCTGAGAAACTCCGACTCGCAACTTGGCAGAGGTGAACCGNTAAAAGATACTTCACGAGTGCTTTCCCGANTTGTAGATTGTTTAGCGATTAGGACAGACAAGCACAGTAAACTCGAAACATTTGCTCAATACTCAAAGGTCCCTGTCATAAACGCCTTAAGTGACGAGTTCCACCCGTGTCAGCTATTAGCAGACGTCCAGACTTACAATGAAAAGAAAGGAAACATCAGCGGTCGATCGGTCGCTTGGATTGGAGATGGAAACAATGTCTGTCAATCATATATAAACGCTGCTAGGGTCTTCGATTTTGANCTACGGATCGGCTGTCCAAAAGGCTTTGANCCAGATAAAGATTTGCTATCTAAAAACTCTACAAGAGTATCTTTAGTAGAAGATCCTGTAACGGCAGTAAGGGGNGCAGATCTTGTAGTAACTGATGTTTGGGCCTCTATGGGTCAGGAAAGCGAACAGGAAAAACGAGCCAGCGCATTTAAAACCTTTGAAGTAACGACGGAGCTGCTGTCTTATGCGAACAAAGGTGCGGTGTTCATGCATTGTTTGCCNGCTCATCGCGGAGAGGAGGTGTCGTCAGATGTAATCGATGCGTTAGATTCGATAGTCTGGGAGGAAGCCGAAAACCGTATGCACTCGCAAAAAGCACTTTTGGAATTCTTGTTATCTTGACTCTGAGAAGTCTTTTATCAACCAAGACCCAAGGACCACAACATATAGTGGTAATNTATTATGGCAAAGCAGCCCTCGAAGAACCGAAATGTGTTCGTATTTATTGATTAAATCTTAACCATTCTGCACAACAAAAGTGCGCTCAAACTCNCATACTATGCTTTTTCACAAAAAGCACAAATTATTAACATTTTATTAACAGGCAACCCACTAAAAAACCACTTGCAAATTCTTNAATACCGCATTATGTTGTGTGATCTGTCNTTGATTTATCTACATATTGTATTATGAGTAAANGCNCTNAAAAGGCNGAGCAGAAANACAGAGANAGGTTTTGTTCNAGACGCCAGTCAAACGTAGCNTTTATGGGGGTAAAACTAAGCCTATGTGACGACACTTTTATTAGTCAGCTCTGATAGATTTCAACTGATGTGTCCTAATAGTTGTAAAAACAATTAAAGTCTCGCAGTAAAAACACAATATATAGTGTATGACTTTGACATGTTAAGTAATGAACTAACNGCAAGAGCAGCGATGTNCAAGNTGCGTACAAATTAGATGCTTAGGTAACAAANCAGACTCAACAGCATGTCGAAAGCTAGAAGTGCTAGCGTTAGAACAGCGACACACNTCAAGCTGAGTCTATAAAGCAGGTCTTGAAAAATAGCCTTTAATTGGAAGTAAATTTCGGAGTAAAAGAAAAAATGCAACCTGATGTGAGAATGAAAGACCGCTCTTCCTTCACTGAAAAACCAAGTAATGACGAATCAATTTCCATGTCTGATACCGCCCCAGGTCAGTTGAGAGTGATAAAAAGAAATGGTGCNGTAGTAGCATACGACGAAACCAAAATTTCTGTAGCNATNACGAAAGCTTATCTTGCGGTAGAGGGAGGGCACGCCGCGGCCTCGACTAGAATACATGAATCAGTAGCGCAATTAGCCCGCCAAATAACAGAGATTTTTAAACGTCGGATGCCATCTGGTGGGACGATCCACATAGAGGATATTCAAGATCAGGTAGAACTAGCTCTGATGAGAACTGGCGAGCATAAAATAGCCAGAAGTTATGTCATATATCGAGCAGACCACGCTCGCATACGAGAACAAAATCAGGAATCTCCAGCGGAAAGCAACCCANAAATTACAGTCGCATTTGAAGACGGCAAAGAAGGCCCTTTAGATACCTCGCGAATTCTTACTGTGATAAATGAAGCTTGCAGCAATTTGAGCGGAGTCTCAGCAGAAACAATTTACGGAGAAACCCTCAANAATCTGTATCCAGGAGTAAAAATGGAGGATGTCAGAACCTCACTGGTTATGACAGCGCGGACCTTAGTAGAACATGACCCCAATTATTCCTACGTAACTGCTCGACTTCTTTTAGATTCACTCAGAGCAGAGGCNTTGAGTTTTTTAGGTATTGCGCAAGCCGCCACCCACACAGAAATGCATTATCGCTATGCGGCAACATTAAAACCCTATATTGAAAAGGGAGTTGAGTTGGGCTTGCTNTCACCTCATCTACTTGAATTTGACTTAGATATATTAGGCAAAGCGCTCGAAGCAGATAGAGATCAGCAATTTACATATCTGGGGCTGCAGACTTTATATGATAGGTATTTTATTCACAGCGAGGGAACAAGNTTTGAGTTACCTCAAGTCTTCTTCATGCGAGTTGCAATGGGTCTGGCATCAAATGAAGAAAACCGAGAACAAAGGGCTATTGAGTTTTATAACCTGATATCAAGTTTTGATTACATGGTATCTACTCCGCAATTATTTAACTCAGGGACGTTAAGGCCCCAGCTATCGTCATGCTTTCTGACAACTATACCAGATGACCTTCACGGTATTTACTCCGCAATAAGAGACAATGCCATGCTTTCCAAATGGGCTGGTGGTTTGGGTAACGACTGGACACCAGTCCGCGCTCTGGGTGCTCATATAAAAGGCACCAACGGTAAATCGCAGGGTGTTGTGCCTTTCTTAAAGGTAGTCAACGATACTGCTGTTGCCGTTAATCAAGGCGGTAAGCGAAAAGGAGCAGTATGCTCCTATCTAGAAACATGGCATTTAGACATAGAGGAATTTTTAGAGCTGAGAAAAAATACCGGAGATGACCGCCGCAGAGCACATGATATGAATACGGCAAATTGGATTCCAGATCTATTTATGAAGCGTGTATTTAATGATCAAGACTGGACTCTATTTTCACCAAATAATGTCCCTGATTTACATGAAAAGCATGGAAAAGATTTTGAAAAAGCCTATTTAGAATACGAACGCCGGGCTATTGCTGGAAAAATAGAAGTATATAAGACAATCAAGGCAAAAGACCTTTGGCGAAAGATGATCTCCATGTTATTCGAAACTGGTCATCCATGGATAACATTTAAAGATTCATGCAATGTCCGATCGCCGCAGCAGCATGTTGGTACCATTCACTCCAGCAACCTTTGTACGGAGATAACGCTGAATACTAACCAAGATGAAATAGCTGTTTGTAACTTAGGCTCGGTCAACTTGGTAAACCACGTCAATGAAAACGGTTTGAACCAAGAGAAACTCAAGAAGACCATAACTACAGCAATTCGAATGCTGGACAATGTAATCGATATAAATTATTACTCCGTTCCGCAAGCAGAAAACTCAAATTTAAAGCACAGACCTGTCGGTATGGGAGTGATGGGTTTTCAAGATGCGCTATATGAACAGAAAATATCATATGCGTCTGAGAAAGCAGTCGACTTCGCTGACTTATCAATGGAAGTCATTAGTTATCATGCAATCAACGCTTCAGCTGAACTAGCTGAGGAGCGAGGTCGTTACGAATCTTATGAAGGATCACTATGGGATCAAGGAATACTCCCAATTGATTCACTGAAGAAACTAAAGGAGATAAGAGGAGAGGATTACCTGGATGTAAATATGGATCAACATCTTGACTGGCAAAGTTTACGAGAGCGCATAGCGCACTCAGGTATGCGAAACTCAAACGTATTAGCTATCGCTCCGACCGCAACGATTGCCAACATAAGCGGCGTATCCCAATCTATCGAACCGACTTACCAAAACCTATACGTGAAGTCGAATCTTTCAGGGGAATTCACCGTTGTGAACCCATACTTAGTAAAAGATTTAAAAGAACTCAACCTTTGGGATGGGGTGATGGTCAATGACTTAAAATATTATGAAGGAAGCGTACAGAAAATTGATAGAGTGCCAAGCGAAATTAAGAAAATGTATGCTACTGCATTCGAAGTAGAACCTCGTTGGTTAGTAGATGCTGCAAGCAGACGTCAGAAGTGGCTCGACCAAGCTCAGTCTCTAAATCTTTACGTATCAGGGGCCAGTGGTAAAAAGCTAGATATTACTTATCGAATGGCATGGTTACGAGGGCTTAAAACCACTTATTATCTAAGGGCACTTGCCGCTACAACAGCCGAAAAATCGACTGTCGCAGATAATAGCCTTAATAAAGTGTCTACAGAACCAACGGCAGCAGTGGTACCTATGGCGTGCTCCATAGATGATCCGGACTGCGAAGCATGCCAGTAAATTAAACTGGTCAATTGAATATACTAAAAGCATGTTTGTTAGGTAAGGCTATATAGCCAATAAGTTAAGTAAATAGAGGTTTAAAACTATGTTGTCATGGGATGATTTTAATCAGGAAGAAGTACTAAATAGAAGTCCTGAGTCAAAAATAGAACAAGAGTCAACAGAATTACAAAATAGCCAACAGACAGAAATTCAAAAACAAAAAATTCCAGAAGAAACTAGTTCGTTTGGCAAAAAGGAGCAATCAGATCAAATCCAGCAAGCGATTACAGATTTGGAGTCGCTAGATTTAAGCACAGGTATTGAGGAACTAGAAGGGTCTGCAATGCGTGTAAAGGTTGATGATAAGAGAATGATTAATTGTCGAGCAGACCTAAATCAACTGGTTCCCTTCAAATACGACTGGGCGTGGCAGAAGTACNTGGATGGTTGTGCCAACCATTGGATGCCACAAGAAGTTAATATGAATGCTGACATAGCACTTTGGAAAGATCCAAATGGTTTAACTGAAGACGAACGCTTGATCGTCAAACGCAATCTTGGTTTCTTTTCGACCGCAGATTCACTAGTGGCAAATAATTTAGTTCTAGCCATATATCGATTAGTCACTAATCCAGAATGTAGGCAGTACATCTTAAGACAAGCTTTTGAGGAGGCAATACACACTCACGCCTATCAATATTGCATAGAATCGCTGGCTATGGATGAAAGTGAAATTTTTAACATGTATCACGAAATTCCGTCGGTAGCTAAAAAGGCTTCGTGGGGTTTGAAGTATACACGTTCAATAAGTGACCCAAATTTTGAGACTGGCACTCCAGAAACAGATCAAGAATTGTTGCGGAATTTGATAGCTTTCTATTGTTGCTTGGAAGGNATCTTCTTTTACTGCGGATTTACGCAAATTTTGTCTATGGGTCGCAGAAATAAAATGACAGGAACGTCAGAACAGTTCCAGTACATTCTTCGAGACGAGTCTATGCATCTGAATTTTGGCATCGACATGATCAACCANATAAAATTAGAAAACCCTGAGCTTTGGACGGATGACATGAAAGAGCAAGCTACTCAGATGATTCTGCAGGCCACTCAACTCGAAATAGAATATGCNCGAGACACCATGCCNAGAGGGGTTTTGGGAATGAATGCAGCCATGATGGAAGAATACTTGGAATTCATAGCGAACCGGAGATTGGTTCAGATTGGCCTTCCAGAGCAGTTTGAGGGAGTTTCTAATCCTTTTCCCTGGATGTCAGAAATTATGGATTTGCGTAAAGAGAAGAATTTTTTCGAGACAAGAGTTATTGAATACCAAACTGGAGGCGCTTTGTCTTGGGACTGAACTGATGATTNCAAAGATAGACAAAAGAGAAATGTTAAATCTCGTATCGAGGACTACCGAATGAGCGACGAGGAAAAATCAACTAAGCACTATGAAAGTAGTCCTGAGAAAACATTAATTACCTTAGAGCAATTAAGCCAAACCATAGAAGTAATGACAAGTGTTGTTAATCGGCTTCGACAACATTTGAGTGAACAACTGGAGAATCAGCTAGGGGTGCAGAACGAAACGAAANAGAANCCAGTAGAAGAAAAAATTAATACTAATACTGACGACAGCTTTGAAAAAGTCACTCAAAGTCAAGATGATTTGCAAACCAAAGCTGTACTAGAGATTAAGCAACCAGACCTCCCGANACAAAGGAAGTCTAGNAAAATATTACACTAATCGGTGAAAGACCCACGTTCNCCGGCAACGTTCCAGGACTCNTAGACATTAACTTCAAANTTGACTCAATAGAATCNGAATGACCTCCGATGTACGAGCTCTTATTCTCGCTGCTGGATCTAGCACAAGGTTTGGCAAGCAAAAGCTCTGTGAAAAACTGCCNGGTGGAAGGACAGTTTTAGATGAAACATTAAATCGCATAAAGCTTGCNGTACCTANAGTAAAGGTCATANCTAGTGTTCAAGTTTACGAAGCTCTGTCGAATCTAAACGATGANTTTGAGGTATTCCCAGACGCAAACATCGGAATGGGTGCCACTCTGTCATACGGGATAAGACTAACCCAAAAAGCAAATGCCTGCTTAGTATGCCTCGCCGATATGCCATTTATACAGACAACTACCTATCAAATACTCACTGCGCACTTAACTGATAAGAATATCATTGTCCCTNTATTTGAAGGCAGACAAGGAAATCCTGTTGGATTCGGTAAACGTTTTTTTAATGAGCTCATGTTGCTAAACGGGGATACAGGTGGACGTGAACTTTTACGACATTACTCTGATGTCATTCATCTTGTTGAAGTCGATGACCCAGCAATTCTTTATGATATAGATACCCCAGCAGATTTTGAAAAATACGTTNACGCAACCACTGAGTAGTCCTTAAACACTCTTGATATTGCCTTTATATTAGACCTAGAATAAACCCTATTCGTTTTATTTTGATAATGAAGCATAGAATTATGAGATTTGTGACATACCTATTTTTGCTTTCGTATTTTATCTTTCCACGGCTAGCGGTCTCAGATGTTGACTCAGCTAGGCTAGCTATGGAGAACAAATCTAATCCATTAATTTTATTGAGTACTTCACTTGGTGACATCTATATTGAGTTATTACCTGAAGAAGCACCAAATAATGTCATGAATTTTTTAGCCCTAGCTCATGGTGAAATTGAATTTACCGACGACAGCACTGGNAACAGCTTCTACCCACGATATTTCGATGGTATGCAATTTCATAGAGTTGTTCCTGGTATGTTAATTCAAGCGGGTTCCCCTCACTATAATCCTTTAGGAATGCCAGAAAAGGTTATGGCCGATGAAATCAATGCTGACCTCTTNGGATTAGATCAACAGTTAGTGATGAATGATTTAGGAGAACTNAATTCTCTTCTNAATATCCATGATAAGANNAGCTTTCGACANGNANTACTTAAACCGATATTAAATCATCTAGGAATTAANTCAGANTCAGAAATAATTGAAAGGCANTATGANATNTATGACTTAATTGCAAACCTAACGCTCAAACAAGCCTATGAAATTAAGGGATATAAGTACACTNCAAATGTAACGACNCGTGCAATCACTAGATCTATAGTCGCCTTGGCGAACAGTGGACCCAATAGTAATGGCCCTGAATTTTTCATTGCTACAAGTGATTTGCTGTGGCTCAACGGAAAGCATACTGTAATAGGGAAAGTGTTAGAAGGGATGGATACAGTAGACGCAATCGGTAAAACCGAGATAGACCCTTTAGATCCCTCCCGATTTGCAACGCTAATATACTCTTTACGAAGTGTTAATTGATTTGACATTCCACATCATTGTGCNTTGAGAAACAAATAANGCCTATTTNTAACCTTGCGCGGGCAATATATTACTGTANATCTCAATAAAAGTTAGNCAGAATCTAGTCACTAAAGTCTTCCGAAAAAATTTCTCTTCGGTATGGGGGCAGCGAATTTAATATGGCTTTTCCATATCTTCGATTGACAATTCTTTCATCAAANAGAGTAATACGTCCCTTATCNGCCTCATTTCGAAGTAGCCGTCCACTAGCTTGAACCAACTTCAATGCTGCATCAGGAACAGATAGGGCCATGAATGGATTATGACCTTGTAGCTCCATCCANTGAGATAAAGTTATTTCTACTGGATCATTCGGNAGAGAAAAAGGAATCTTAGCAATAAGAACGTTTTCACAGTATCTACCCGGCAAATCAACTCCCTCAGCAAAACTTGCAAGCCCGAAAATAATACTACCCTTTCCTTCATCGATCCTTTTCCNATGAAATTTAAGCAACTCTGATTTTGTGTAATCGTCTTGGCAAAGTACCAAATCATGCCACTGTGATGGTAGGCATTGCATCACATCTTGCATCTGCCTTCTCGAGGAAAATAGCATCAGCGCGCCACCTGTTAAAGTCAAAACTTTAGGAATAGCTTTAGCAATTAGTTTAGTGTGATTTATCGAGTCAGAGGGTTCACAATCTAGCTTTGGAACAGAAAAAACAGCTGACTTATGAAAGTCAAATGGGCTTGGTATTCGTAAATAGGTCGTATGTTTTGGTAGACCAGCTTTTAGCTTAAGCATTTCAAAATTTCCAAGCGCTGATAGAGTAGCTGAAGTTAGAACAGCACCAGCGCAGGTTTCCCAAAGGCATTCTTTTAAGTTATCCGCAGCTAAGATTGGGCTGGAACATAAGCTGATGTCGAAACTATCCTCATACTCCGCAAAAATCAGCCATCGGGCATGAGGTGGTTTATCCTCAAAATCAGCTTTAGCGTAGCTGCTCCATAAAGACCTGTTTGAGTCTGCTCGCTCTAGGGTTGCGCCGAGATTTGAGCACAAGTTTTCTATTAACTGCTTCCTNTCTAAAAGTGGATGTTCATCCAGTAGTGATTTTAGGGCTTGATCAACAGCCTCCAACTGTGTGATTAGGCGGTTAAAATGATTTACAAAAATCTCAGCAAGTTTGTTTATTTCCTGCGGAACAGTACCTCCAAGAAACGTATGCTGTATCTTATTTTCATAACTCTCGCTGTTTTCGGCCACATCGAAGATCTGCTTAAGAACAGGCATAGTTTCCTCAAAATGATCCGCTAACTCATTTAACGTTCCTACAATAACTGCGTACTCTTTTTCTGATAGGAACTCATGCCTTTTAAGTTCGGAAAAATCTCTATTCAATCCTTCGATCCAACTCTGTGTNCCCTTGATGTTAGAAATTTCAGCAAAATGATTGTTAGACTTTACAGGAAGGTGATGTGCCTCATCAAAGATATAAAAGCATTTATCTGGCTCCGGAAGAATTGATCCACCCCCCATCGCCAAATCTGTTAGCACTAAATCGTGATTACTCACAATACAGTCTACCTTATCCAGCGCATCTCGCGCTTTATAAAAACAACAATCTCGAAAATGACTACACTTCTGTCCTGTGCATTGAAAACGATCCGCGGTTAAAGGTCTCCATGCCTTGTCGGGAATAGGCTTTTCCCATTCGTCTCTGTCTCCCTGCCAAACTCCTGACTCAATTTTCGATAGCATTGATTCATAAAGTTCAGTCTCTGAAGTTAGTAAATCTAGAATACTTTCACCCTGCAAATCCGCTAGAGCCATCAGACTGTCTTGCCCCGACAACAACATGTGCAACTTAGATAAACATAGGTAGCGTTTACGGCCTTTTGCGATAGTATATGAAAATGAAATTTCAGAGCCACTTAATATCTCCGGTATGTCTTTAAAGACAACTTGCTCTTGCAAAGCTATTGTAGCTGTTGAAATCACCACCTTATAATCGTAACTTTTTGCAAGTGGAAGTGCGGCGAGTAGATAGGCGAGAGTCTTACCTGTTCCCGTACCAGCCTCTACCACACAAATTGGCGCGTCATTTTCAGGGTTTTGACTCTTTAATAATTCGTTTGTGATTTGCGCAATCATCTGCCGCTGACCGTATCGCGGAATTAGGCTTTGAGATTTTATTAACTGCCGGTAAGTTAGCTGGATTTTTTCTTTAATGCTTTCAACCGACATTATCTGAAGGGTTACCTTGTCTACTATAATTTATAGCCAGACCTTAACTTGTTAACCAACGGATTCGCATAACCAAAAAGTAGATGTCGCATTAGCTTAGATTGGATTGCTGATATTCTGCTGGAAAAGGCCCGTCGATTGCTCTCAGATATTGACTTCTCTTGAATAACAGTCGCCAACGCGTGATCAACTACAACACCCTCTTTTTGCAACATTTCCGCAGCGATATAGTTCGCATCACTCAATCGATAGTTCTTCAAAATTTGCCCATCGATAAGTTCAGCTATGGCTTCTGGCTCGTCTGAATCTATCTCTAGTTCAGAACCAAACGCGACATGGACATGACCCTTAAAACCAATCATCCCAGTGACAATGCTATGTATATCGGTGCGCTCGTTTTTAGTAAAACTACCGTCTTTTTGAATAGCATAAAGCTCCTCTGCCTTCAAAATATCACAAGCATCGTATTCATATGATATTGCGACTGGGATCAAATGGAGCTCTGACAAGCTCTGACCGAAGGAGAGGTCTCTTCGACTCATCGCCAACATCTTCAGTAATGCCGGATCGGTCTTGTCAACGCCATCCTTTGCCCTACCTTCCCGTTGGGCGATCCAGACATTTTGCCCACTATGGATACAATGATGAATATACTCTGACAATAATTTTAACGACTGAAGTAATTCCCTGCCTTTAAGCGACCGTTGCACAATGAAGCTTTTATTTAAGCGCATCAAATCAGTTACAAATGGTTCTTTTAATAAGTTATCACCAATTGCGATTTGTAAGGTTTCATAGCCTGCGTGGTAAAGCATATAGTTCACAAAGGCCGGATCCATAGTAATATCTCTATGGTTACTTATGAAAAGATAGTTCTTCCCTTCATCTAAGTTATGCATGCCAGAATGTGTTAATTTAGTGGTCGTATCGTGAATCATCTTATCCATATATTCAGCGATTACATCTTGCATAGACCGGACTGTATAAACATCCTTAAGTTGAGACCGCAGCTTACTCCGCGCTAGCCATTGCATTAGGGGCGGTAAAACAGATGTCAATCTAGGATAGTAGAAATTTGCAACACTTCGCAAAAAATCACTATCTGTAAGAAGTCGTTCCAAAACTTCTTTGATTTCATTGTCCCGATAGGGACGTATCGCATCAAATTTTTCCAAAATTTATCCTTTTTACTCGAAAGCATTAATCGCTCTCTTATGCGCCACGAGTNACTAATAACTNGAAATAGTCTCTTAAGAAAATTGTAATCTAGCCAAATTGGAATAAAGGTCGCTACTTTTGATTAATTGATCATGAGTCCCCTGAGCAACAACCGTACCCTGATCCATTACAATTATTCGATCAACATTTTTAACTGTCGNTAAACGGTGGGCAATTATTAAAGCAGTTCGATCTTTCATTAATTCATCCAAAGCCAGTTGTACCTGTCGCTCACTTTCAGCATCTAGAGCGCTGGTCGCCTCGTCTAATAGCAATATTGCTGGATCTTTCAATACTGCTCTAGCTATAGCGATCCGTTGTTTCTGACCTCCCGATAGCCGAACTCCTGCTTCTCCTAGAAAGGTTTCGTACTTTTTGGGTAATTCTTCAATAAAATTACTCGCAAAAGCAGAAATCGCCGCTCTTTTAACTCGTCCTTCATCGGCCAGTGGGTCACCGTAACGAATATTTTCGAAAACATTCCCAGTAAAAATAGCAGGTTGCTGTGAGACGAGTGCAAAATGAGTTCGCAGTATCACAGGATCGAAATCTTTTATGTCAATACCATCTAGGCTAATTATACCACTCGTTGCATCATACAATCTCAATATAAGATCAAACAGAGTTGATTTTCCTGCTCCTGAAGGACCAACCAACGCTACACTCTCACCTGGATTAATAGAGAGACAAACATCCTTTAATGCGGGAGTCTCCCTTCGAGTAGGGTACCAAAAACTTAGGTTCTCAATAATTAAGGAGCCCTTTGCGACGCCATTTAAAATTTTTGGATTAGGCGGAGCTTTAATTTCAGTTTTTGCGCTGAGTAATTCGAATAGCCTTTCCAAAGCTCCTGCTGCTCTTTGCAACTCACTTAAAACACCGCTAATCGCTGCAACCGCTGTTGCGACCATAACGGCATAAACTATAAATGCCGTTAACTCACCTGGAGACATAGTTCCATTAATTACATCTAAGCCTCCAACCCAAATCATTATACCAATAGCAATAAAGACTAGTGTCATAACGACCGTAATCAATACCGAATTTGTCATTATCCTTTTTAATGCTATCTGAAATGTATTTTCTACATGGGTAGCAAACTGAGCATCATCGTACTTCTGATGATTGTAAGCTTGAACAGTTTTAATCTGTTGAATGCTTTCTCCAACATAAGCACCGACGCTAGCAACTTCATCCTGACTTCTTCTTGATAGCCTCCTTACTCTTCTACCCAGGTATATGATCGGGCCTAAAACGAGGGGAATACTGACAAGAACAATACTAGTAAGTTTTGGATTTGTGATAAATAAAAAAACAGTACCTCCCAGCATCAGGAGTATGTTGCGAAGTGCAATAGAAACTGATGAGCCAAT
>PAWK01000019.1:0-24857 GCA_002714195.1 Gammaproteobacteria bacterium
GAGATCTCCTTGAGTGATCCTCTGTCAGAGCTTGGTTTTACTTATCTATTAACTGGGTGGATTAATGAAATTGAAGAGCGACCTGGAATCTTGCGATTACACGCTCCAATTGTAGGTTTTGAACAAGAGCCAATTACAGGTGAGGTACGCTACGAGGTGAGTGTCTCTAGAACTTCTAACGACGTCAACATAGCTGGTGGCGGTCATCTAGCCTACGAACCAACTGAGTCTGGTTTAAGGCAAGCTCGCCTTAGCGAAAGAGCGTATTTAAAAGATCCTCGAATTCCCTTAGAAAGATCTCAGTTTGCACTATCCATTGATGATTCTCCTAATAGTAACCAGAAGAGAATTCAGCTAAGTGTGGATGATGAATTAAAACCAGGCGTGATTTACGAGCTAATATATGAGGCAAAAAATCCCGTGTTAGCTGGCGCAGGTATGTCGGCAATTCGTGACCTTGTTTCTTTAATTCGGCACACGGGTGACCATGCAGGTCAATTAGTTGGGCTGGGTCTTCATGATATAGAGCACACCGTCGCATATGGTTTTTCCCAAAGCGGGCGATTACTCCGACAGTATTTGTATGATGGTTTTAATCAAGACCTTGAAGGCAGGAAGGTGTTTGATGGTGTTGTGCCGTTCATAGCTGGTGGTGGCTATGGAATGTTTAACAATCGGTTTGCTATGCCAACTAGAACGAATGGGCACCACTCGAATTATCTTTATCCCAATGACCTTTTTCCTTTCACATATGGTGATAGTACAGATCCTTTTTCAGGCTTGACGGATGGGATCTTAAAGAGGGCAAAGAGCACAAACACTGCACCAAAGATAATGCATATACAAACCACCAATGAGTATTGGTTAAGAGCGGGATCATTGCCCCACACTAACCCAGAAGGCACCAAAGACGTTATGCTTCCAGCGGGTGTTAGGTTTTACACGATTGGTGGATCTCAGCATGGTTCAGGTAATGGGATCCCAAGGCCCGCGAGGAGCGGCCAACTGCCCCCTAATCCGAGCATGTGGAACCCTATTGGCATGTCATTAGTCACACGGATGTATGATTGGGTCGCTGCTGAGAAAGAGCCACCACCATCTCGCTATCCACTGATTGAAAATGGCTCCTTGGTAGAGTCACATGTTGAAGGCAGCATCAACCAGGCTGCGTGGAAAGAACTTAGTTTTATAAATCACCCTTCCGAGATGTATAAACCGACACTCAATTATTATGGAGAGCGGTGGGCAAAAGAGCGAATAATCGATGAGCATCCCACTTTTTCTGATAAGTATTACAATACATTAGTACCAGCAGTCGATCGAAATAATAATGACTTAAGCCACAGCACGATACTTCCTCCTACTGCATCAGTACCGCTTGCCACATATACATCATGGAATATGAGAGCGCCGCAGACTGGCGGGGAGAATTCTCTCGCAAGATTATCAGGGGGATATGTTCCTTATGCTAGAGATAATGATAGTGCGCTAGCAAACAGAGATCAGCGTGACTCAATAGCTGATTTGTACGACACTTTTGAGGACTATTTACAACAATATGAGACCGCCACTGATTCACTGATTCAAGACGGGTACCTACTTCCTGGGTTCAAGTCTGCTTACATGGGCATTGCTCGAGCTATGGAAAGCATGTTTGATTGATGATCAGAGGGTAAAAATATTTTTCTCGATAATGAGTGAATCAATCATATCCTGGCGAGTCTAACTCAATCGGTGCAAGTCTCGGTAGCGCGCACTTATGTGGCGTAGGGTCAAAGCTAACATCCTCTGGGTCAATGCCCCCTTTAAGGTTTAAAAAACTTACTGAGGGATTTTGTCCGAGGCAGACTATTTTAGAAGAACTATTTCCATCGGCGACCAATCCGCCCCATACGATATTAGGAGTATTTACCTGAGCGATTTCGTGCCAAGCCAAAAGTAGCTTATGTCTCGGTGCCGTACCACCTCCGCGAAAGTCGTTATCATGGATGTAGATTTGTTCAGGGAATGGGTCATAATTCGGATCGTCAACGGTGCGGCCTCCGAGAGTATAGCTGTATATCATTACATTGACGTTTCCGTTATCCCAAAATTGGTTATCAAATACCTCAATATTGTCGTTAGCCAGAATTAGCAAACCTGTGCCAGGCGGAACATTGCCAACGGTTGCCCCTTCGGGTGCGAAATTTTTGGTATTGTTGCGGTAGATTTCGTTGTTGAAAACCCTGGTGGACTGTCCACCTTGAACTTCTAGATTTGGTAAATCAAAAACAAGAATACCGCCAGTATTATTTGTAGCGACGTTTTCGTATACATCAGCGAAGGTAGAATTTTCGATCTCTATACCGGCGACATTGTATTCCGCGCGAGAGTTACGAACTATAATTTGGCTAGACTGCCCTACGTAGATTCCGGCATCAGCGGCACCGATTGCCACTGAGCCCTCTATAAGAACATTTCGAGATTGAACCGGATAAATGCCATAGGCACCGTTTTCTGAGTCTGGTCCATTTGTCCACTCAGTTCGAACTCTGCGGATAGTCACATTAGTGCTTTCGTTAATTTTTAAAGCGTCTCCAATAGTATTTTCGATTGCGAGATCTTCTATAACGAAATCATTTGCTGTAACTAATAGGCCTTCAGCTCCTTGCATCTGGTTCGAAAAAGATAAAATTGACTGGTTCATTCCCGCGCCGCGTATAGTGACTCCTGGAACGTCTAAGGATAGACTTCTTGAAAAATTATGAGTTCCGGCGGGCACTTCAATAACGCTTCCAGGTTCAGCTTCGATTAGCTGCAGTTGGAAAGTTTCCTCGAAACTTAATTCAGGGGTTGGTATTTGCCTATCGTTAGATGGATTACAGCCAACAAGTAACACCGACAAGATAACCGAAAAAAAAATTCGTTTTATAGTATTCATAAATTTTCTAAACCATTTTTAGTAAAGTCTATTTGAGTGTTATTAATAATCTGTAAGTTCAATAAAAATTTATAGCTAGTTACGCACCATAGTTATCTGTCTACTACTTCGTACATCCAAGTATCACCTTGCGCTACAGTGGCCTGTGTTGCTAATCCTTCGGAGCCACTGAAGTATTTTCTGCTAAGTTCACGAAGAACGGGGACCACTTCGGGTCCTTCTATTATTCGTTCTAGGCGCTGCTCATAGAGGGCATCGTCGATACGCAGAATGACCCGATCGTCGTCAGTAAGGTAATGTGGCCATTGTTTCCAGATAGCCCCGTATGTTGTATTCATATAGCCACTGACGATAAATAACCTTCTGTCGTGGACNGCAAGCCAGACTGTTCTNGACCGCGCTGGGCTCAGCGTCTGGAATTCAATTAAGCTCCGCTCTTTAAGANAGTCCCAATCATCGGGTGCATTCTCCAGCATTCCGCTCGTAAATTCTCCTCCAGTAAAGACTGNAATAGGTCCATCCGCAAATCGCATCCCGGCAAGGAACAGAACAACTGCTGTTAGAAAGNTTAGCGAGCCTAACCCTAAGCCCCTTTTTAAATTTTTCACGAAAAATCCCTAAAATTACTTGTAATGTGATCTGGTCTTTTATTTTTGCCGTTACAAGAGATGTAGCTACTCCATATACGACTCACCGTCTTATTGAGCTACATCTTTCAATGCCCTTTGAACATTCCTGCGCTCGCAACCCAAGGCAGGAGTGTTCTCTTTTTCTACAATCCTAAACTGAGATTTTAGGGTACACTCTCTATACAGTTCAGTAAACACTTCGTAATATCGCAAATGAACACGCCGAACTCATATCTCTTTGCAATAATCTTGTTGGGACTCCCCATCTTTCTATTTTTAACACAATTCATTGCGTCTGAGCGGATAGAAGTTGTTGAGTTGCATACATTCAATGAGACGTCGGATGAGTTAACTACCAGACTTTGGGTAGTTGATGATGACGGGTTCCAATACTTGCGTGTGGGTTCTGACGGCTCTGATTGGTTTAACCGATTGCAAACTGCCAAGACTGTNGACATTACACGGAATGGTCGCCGATACACCTATTCTTGGTCAACAAGACCGGATAAAAGTAAGAAAGTTAATTTGTTAATGCAGGACAAATACGGCTGGGGGGACTCTTTTATTGGGACCTTAACAGGCGGCAGACTNGGTTCGATTCCCATTGAACTCAAATTAGCACAATAGGAAATGAGATCATCATAGAGAAACGCTATCGGTTATTGCTGATAGCGTGTTATAAGTGGAACGAATACTTTATATGCGACGTTAAAAATTTTAGAGAAAAAAATGAAAAATATAATTTTGTTGTCACTTCTTGCGCTTTTCATGTCTTCGGTTCATGCAAGTGTAAAACTTTATGTCTTTGATTGTGGTCACATATACCGCGATGATATCAGCGATTTCGGTTTATCTAATGAGGAGACAGATGTTCGTGAGCTGTTTGTTGCTTGTTATCTTGTAGATCACCCAGACGGGAAGATGATTTGGGACGCAGGTTTACCACTTGATTTAGTTGGCCCAAGAAAGGTTGGCGCGAATAATTGGTACGATAGATCGATCATTGATCAACTCAGTGATATTGGTGTCGAGCCAAGAGATATTAATTTTGCAGCCTACTCACACTTTCATTACGATCACGTAGGTGCAGCCAATGA
The DNA here is from genome assembly GCA_002714195.1 of Gammaproteobacteria bacterium. Taxonomy (GTDB): domain Bacteria; phylum Pseudomonadota; class Gammaproteobacteria; order Pseudomonadales; family Pseudohongiellaceae; genus UBA9145. The sequence goes on from PAWK01000019.1 coordinate 4,647, forward strand.
GTTTAACCAAGCGACCTTGTTGATTCAGGAGTCTGAGTACTACGCGGCTTTCCACGATGCAGTAAATAATCCTATCTTTCGTCCGCCACTCTATAATGAACTTGTAGATTCGACCAAACTATTGCTGCAAGGAGACCATGATGTTTTTGGCGACGGTAGCGTTATCATCCTCTCTGCACCGGGGCATACGCCAGGACATCAAGCTCTCAAGTTAGAGCTAGAAAACTATGGACCGCTTATTCTTTCTGGTGACCTATATCACTTTGAAGCAAGTAGGATGCTAAGAAGGACTCCAGTTTTTAATACGGACGCCGACGAGACATTGAAATCAATGAACAAAATTGAAGTAATACGGCAAGAGAGCGGCGCAACATTCTGGATTCAGCACAACCTTGAGCTGGCAGAATCATTGAATCTTGCTCCTTACTACTATGATTAAAACTCAGAGCACTTTACATTAGTCCTGAAATGGCTCTGACTCGATGGCTCTCGCTGTCCGTGACGTACACGATGCCCTCATGCACACAAACACCATGAGGACGATCTGTCTCGCAGTTAAGCGGATCGCCATCCGTGCCATTTCCGCGTTCCCCGTTCCCTAGAACAGTGTCAATTATCCCAGTCGCGAGAGCCATGCGCCTAATGACGTGATTCTCCGTATCAACAATGTATAAAGAGTGATCTTGNCTCGAGTAGGCGATGCCCTTTGGACCGTTAAATGTGCAGTTAATGGCCAGTCCACCGTCTCCCGTATACCCCTGCTCGCCAGTGCCGGCTATCCGTTGAAGTCGATTGCCTTGGATGTCAATTTGATAAATGGCGTTACCTTCCCTAAGGACCAGATACGCATTTCCATCAGGGTCAGTATCAATGGACCGGGGGCCCAACAAAGGAGTGCCTTCCAATGTTCCACTATCAGGTGTTTGCGTTCTCTCACCTGTTCCAGCCAATGTGCGAATGACACCAGTATCTCTGTCGACAATTCTCAGTCGGTGATTTCCAATATCACAGATTAGCAGATTACCATTGGAGTCAAAGGCTATACTGTGAGGCCGATTAAGTTGGCAGAGTACGGCTGGGCGTCCATCTCCACTATCTCCAGGCTCACCATTGCCAGCGAGAGTGGTAACCAATCCGGTTCGTGCGGCAATTCGCCGAACGCTGTGAGAATCTCTTTCGACAATGTAAAGATTGCCCTGTTCGTCCCAGCGAATCTCGTGTGGTGCGTTAAAAGATGTTTCCAGAGGATTGCGTGATTCTGTGCTAAAACCTTTTTTGCCGTTTCCGGCGATTGTGACTAATCGGTTAGTCGAGAGGTTCAATCTTCGGGTACGCCCAGTATCAACTTCGCAGAAATACAGATTTTGGCCAGGCCCTATTACTACTCCATAAGGATTATTTACCGGAGTTTCGGTTGCTATAAGTCCATCTCGGCCCTCGAATTCATAGCCGGCGACACCGGTTCCCGCCACGGTTTCTACCCGCCAATTTTGCTGTGCAATACCAATGCGGGGAACGTAAAAGACTGTGCCGGTGACTGCAACTTTTTTCAGGAATGATCTACGAGTCGAATTTACCATATAAATACCCTTTTTCTGTGTTGGTGAGAAGCTTGTGAGCTTATCGCAGGCCTGTATTTTAATTAGCACTAAACCTTTTATAAATTTTTACCCTGATAACTCCTAAAATTCAACTGAAAGCGGCCTTTCAATGTCAAAGATGCTTGAGTTTTTTGCTTGTCCCCAATACTCTCTCCCCACGCTAGTTTGTTATATGGAGCTAATGCTCCTTAAAGAANTTGAATTCAATCTATGCCCGTATGAGCTAAACGCGGCTACGATTAAAAATCACAGAGGAGAAAATTGCATGTGTGATAACGATACGCAGAAAGACGTNGAAGAATATTTGAGCCGTCATCCNGAAATGACCCGCCGAGACTTTACAAAATTGGCGACAAGTGCTGGTTTGGCAATGATGTTTCCGCCAATGGCCAATGCTCAGTCGGTTTCGGAGAGGGACGTCGAGATTAGGACTCCNGATGGAGTAGCAGATTGCTACTTTGTTTATCCGTCTCATGGAGCANATGCTGCTGTATTGGTTTGGCCNGANATTCTGGCACTTAGACCTGCNTTNCGAGAAATGGGCAAGCGCTTGGCGCGTTCTGGTTACGCGGTACTTACCGTAAATCCTTTCTATCGAGATGCTCACGCTCCGGTAGTTGGTTTTGGGGCAAGCTTTGGACAACCAGAGACTCGAGAAATTGTTCTCCCGATGGCAAGAAACTTAAATGCTGACACGCATTTTTCCGATGCAAGAGCTTTTATNGAATGGATCGANCGCCAACCGGAAGTTGATACATCGAAGGGAATAGGTACTACGGGTTATTGTATGGGAGGCCCGATGGTTATGCGCACTGTCGCTGCTGTACCAGAGCGAATGGCTGCAGGCGCGACTTTTCATGGCGGAGGTTTGGCGACAGGAAATCCTGATAGTCCGCATTTGCTAATTCCGGATACNAGAGCACAGATGCTGCATTGTGTGGCGCAAAANGATGACGATAANGATCCCGAAGCTAAGGCAACGTTAAGGTCCTCCTATGCCGATGCGGGTATTTCTGCTGAGATTGAGGTTTATGAGGATGCCATGCATGGTTGGTGCGCTATTGATTCTCAAGTCTACCACCAGGCGCAAGCAGAGAGAGCNTGGAGCAGGCTTTTGAATCTCTTTAACCGAGCNTTAGCCTGAAATTTGAGAAGAGGCTCTGAGAGTCACCAGAGCCTCTNNCTCCTTAATCACTTGGTATTTGTTTTGTTTGTCCAAAAGATGTCAATGCCTCCAAGGCTATTGTCTTCTCTGGATGAAAACCAAGAAATTGTGTTAGCTCCCGGGGGGAGTGCTGGGCACATGTCAGCCGCCGCCGTGTTAACTTGAGGGCCAAGGTTGTAGGCTGTTCCCCATGAATTTTCACCCTGTTGCATTGATCCGTAAATATCAGTTCCTCCAAAACCACCTGGTCTGCTNGAGGTAAAATAAACGGTTCCATCGGTATCTTGAGTGAAGTGAAATTCCTCTGCGGCGGTATTGATGTTCGGCCCTTGATTAATCGGCTCGAGCCAATCACCGTTCTGATCCTGCTTTGAACAATAAATATCAGATCCACCAAAGCCTCCAGCTCTGCGAGAGGCAAAGCATAGCGTCTCGCCGTCTTGCAGGATGGCCGGGCAATGCTCGTTCCCTTCGTTTGTGCTAATTGGGTAAGGTATTATTTCTGGTTCGGACCAGACACCATTTACCTTGTAAGTCACAAATAGATCAGTTGCATTGTTTGGGCTAGAAGTGGCGAGTCTGTCGGACTTGAAATATATCGTATTACCGTCAGCGGTTATCCAAGGTTCCCTATCATCACCAAGTCGCAAAGGGTCGACTTCAGTTGCTGGAGCAGCGTTCACTGGTAAGCCCATGTTTACCGGCTGATTCCAATTACCAGTCTGAGAGTTGAAGGTAGCAATGTACAAATCTTTCGGATCTCCAGGAGCCACCGCCATATCTTGTCTCGCACTGCAGTACACCATAGTGCCATCAGCAGCGAAAGATAGTTCGCCTTCAGCCCACATTGTATTGATTGGTGCTCCAAAATTGTGTACAGCCAAGTCTACCCAGCTGCGCTCCTGTGCATGCAAGCATGCACAGGACCCGATGGTTAAACCCAAGATAACTTGTGAAAGCCCCTGCTTTAAAATCATAATAAACCCCTATAGCTGCGTTGAAATCTATGATCGAGATGTAATTTGAAAAGTCCACCATCGGTCTGGGCGCTGAGCATCAGGGTCTGGCGCAGGATTATCTGGACTACTAAAATTTTGAAGTTTGGCAACCCTCGCCGACCAGGCTCTGTCCATCGTTGTTGGATCAGTAATTCGGTTAACATGAACTGGGTATGTCGTACCACCTAATCGCATCACTCCGGACTCGTCCTCGCCGACCTTGCTAGCCCAGTATTTAGTGTCGCAAAATGAACAACTCAAGTACATTTCACCTTCCGGTGTTGTCATACAGTTTAAATTAATCGAGTGCGGTCGGATGCCCGCATAAATTTGTAATTGACAAAGTGGCACCTGATTAGCAAACGACCAATCTGAAACCGGATCATTATGGCTTTCACCAAATAGAAAACCTCCGGGAGTTCTCTCACATGGGCAAACCGCAGAGAAGACAAGAAACCCGATGATACCTACAGAGAATATGGCGGCAATCGACCCGCCAACTAATATTTTGGTTTTAGACTGACTTATTTCAGTAAGTTCTTCTGACATGTTGTTACCTCTCTTATTGTTTGTTTTATACTCTTTGGTTTAGCTGGAAATCTAGTACCATCTCTTCGCTAAGAGAGTGACCAAACCCCGGCTCCTTAGGGGCAAGAACATAACCATTCTCAACTTTGCATGACATGGCATCTAAAATAGCCGAACCTTCAGGAAAACTTTCTGCCATGGTACAGCTCGGTGAGGTTAAAGCAATAGGGAAGCCCCAAGAGCTCGCCCCTCGATGGGGTATTAATTCAAGGCCTGCTTCTTCGACAATTGCGGATATTCTGCGCCCAGCTGTTGTACCTCCGCACCAAGTAATATCGGGTTGCAGAATATCTGCTGAGCCCAAACCCACCAAAACATTGAACCCATGCTCGGTATATTCGTGTTCGCCGCAGGCAATTCTTGTCCAGCCATTACCTTTGACGCCAATCTGGCTCGCCAGCTCGGAGTATCCGAAGACATTGTCCGGAGAGAGAAGCTCCTCCATGAAATAGAGGTTTGCTCCTCGCAGTCGCTCACAAAAAGGAATAGCCCAATCGACCGTTCCATCCCTGGATACACAGTCTGTCATTAGCCTCGCATCGGAGCCAAGTTGATCTCGAGCCTCAAATACCGAAGTAATGAACTGATCTAATAGGTTTAGGGGGGTTCTAGGTCCGCTGGAGGTTGTTCTTTTGAAATTCTTTACTCCTCGACGCTGTGCCTCTAAAAAATCGCCGTTAGTTTGATAAATTTCAATACGATCTCGCTCTGAACCACCTAAAAGCTCATGTATTGGCATATCTAAATATTTACCAGTGATATCCCATAGCGCATTATCAACTGAACTAAGTGCCATCGCGAAAATGCCGCGACGCCCATAAAAAACACTGGACGTATACATCTGGTCCCAAAGTTGTTCGACGTTTAATGGATTGGTATTGAGCAGAAAGTGCTTAAGATGACCATCAATAATTTCGACAGCAGCGCTTCCGCCGGCTCCCATACCAAAACCGGTTATACCCTCGTTTGTTTTTATGATGGTAATTATGGCAGAGGGAAGCTGTTCAAAAGGACCTCCAAACCGCCAACGAGCCGGGTCCTCGTCGTTGGCAAATGACGGNGAATCGAGCAGCCCCTCTGAACGTTCATTAATGTAGATAGGATATGCTTCTACGGAGCGCACCTTAAGATTCGTGCTCTGCGCAAGTGTNGGTAGGGGGCTAATTACGGTTGACCCAGCTAGGGTCAAATAAGAGCATGCTTTTTTGAGAAATTGNCGCCGACTTTGAAAATTCTTTGTTGTTTTATTCATCTNGTTCGCTGCATCTTGTATCCATTTAAAGCTCTCAAAATGAACCTCTAATTGCAAGTAGTTTTGCCGTATCAGCTGCAAGAAGTATTTGCNAATAAATTTATTCTGGAATTTGCGCCTCTAACGAAAACAGTTGTCTTAATATCCTTGTCCATTGAATGTATTGTTCTTCCATAGTCCCACTTAATCCGTGAACTCTTTCATTGAGTTCCAATATTGCGGGCCCAACTTCGTTGTTGAAGCCCGCAGATATTTCACGATACTCCAGTTCGAANATCTTACTCCAGCGATAGCGGTCATAACGTTGCGTTAAGGTGAGGTACCTACCAGAGCGCCCAAAGTTTTCGAAGTCATACTGCTCCCCAGCAGCCTTTAAGTTTTCATTAATCTGATCGAAGGANTATTTTCGCCAGACTGCATAGGATGGCCGCATATTCTCATAAAGTGACCCATAATATTCATCGACAGTGTCGATAAATAAATGATGCCGTGCCCGCATTTCTTTTACCCGCNTCAACATTGGATCATCCTTCGCTGGCAATGAAACAACGGTGAGTAAATTGTTTTCCGTTTTTTCTAAGTTGCGGTCAAAAGACTCGGGGGCAAGATCNCTCGCATAAACCATTTCTGATACGCGTTTCAAATCGANCAACTCTTGTTCAGTGAGAGTTGCGCGAAATTCCACTANNGAATTGTTAATCTTGTTGTAAATNTCTTGAAATGGTTCAANAAACTCGTCGGGTTGAAACGGCTGTCCTGCGGTATATCTAGTTCTGCCGGGGAAGTCGTTTTCAGAAGCCAAGTCCAAATACTCCTGATCAAGCCAAACGCGCCCACTACTATCCGCCGCGACAACGTGNACCAAAATACGTTTTCCACTTGAAGTCATTACTTTTGCTCTAATTTGAAGATCAACGGAGGGGTCGCTGTCAGGCAGAACTCTGACAGCTCCCCATTGATTGGAGCGTAAGAGAGTCTCCCTTAATGTATAGGGAAGGTAATGNGTTTCATTTGCTCTGATTTCACTAAAAATCCANTCGCCGAATTCCAAAGTNTCTTCNTCACTTAAAGCGACTTCAAATACATTCACTGCGATNTCAAGAAGTTGATTTTCAGGCGGAGTNTGGTGAGCAAAAATGAGATCAACATTACCGACAGGAGCAGGCAGAGATACTTCGTCTATTGGAGGCGGAGCATTTTGGNCACATCCAATAAGGAAAAGAATCGAAAATTGTAGTATCCAGTAGCTTATTATTTTTAGAGTCATGTCTAATTATTTGTTGGCTGTCTTAGCCTGCAAGATCGACCTCTAGTTACTGTTTGAATACACACAAATTCATCTTGAGGTGCTTGATATTTATTGAAAGCTTGGACTAAATTAAAAGGAGCCGAGCCGTTGCTCGAAACGCTAGTNATAAATCGCAGTCGCTGAGAATCAGAAGAAATGCTTAGTCGGTGAATTATGTAAAGTCCATCTGGCAGAGCAATCTCAAAAACTAATTGTTGTCTGTCCCATCCGCAAATTTCGGCTCCGTGTTGGCTAGAAAATACCTCATTTGGTCCAGTCTCCATGCTGCAAATCAGAGGAGCCTCTCCTTTTCGGTGGATTCTGACCTCATGGCGATTCTGAGAAATCTCTATCGTGGAGGAGCGATTTATATATTCTGATAATCTAGCAAGATCAAAAAGACTAGCTTGACGGCGTCGAGGCCTGTTTAATCCAATCGAACCCAGGCTTATTGAAGGTCCGCGCCTTAACCCTATGCCCGAACTCTGAAGCGCTGCATTTTCTTGTCGTATAGACATCCTTCGACTTAACTCGTCTTCCCAGTCATCGCTCCTGCCAAAGTCTTTTTCCCAATTGCCAGAAAAATTCATGCGAATTGGTGTGTCGAGGTCCAAGACAGGCAGGGTATCATTAGTGGTTTGGCTGTGTAAGTAAACCGACCACATTGAGCACCAAATAATTGTGCACAAGCGGCCGAGTATTTTCTTAGGTATCGCTTTCCAATCCCATAGAGATTTCAGGTTATGGTCACTAAATGCTGGTCTAGCCATAATTGTCTACGCTATTTTTGATGAGTCAACTGCTCAATGGGCAAAATAGTATCGAAATGCTCCAACACGCGTTAGCAAGTGTCAATACTCAAATAGTTATTAAGTTGAGTTCTTAGCATAGACATTGCTGAAAGGGAGACATATGCTCGGTGTTATGGGTTTTTGAGGAATTATTCTGGAAATTGCAAAAAATTGGATTAAAAGGTCGAGATAGTCATCAGTTGCGATCGAATAAAAGACACTGATCCCGCCGCGCCTTATAATCAGCGTTATTGTGATTCAGAGCGATTTTCTTTGTTTTCTACACAGATTTGAGAGGAGAATTTTAAGCTTGTGAATTTAGCAACGATAGAACTTAACAAACTCACTGGCAAGAAGGTGCTAAATTATGTACCTATCTGTATCGCTTCGTTGATTTTTGAGGTCGGTGCTGCTGAGTCTTCCTTAGGAGACTTAGTGGGGTCATTTTGGGCGAGTACCGACGATAGTGTTGTCTTATCGAATCAACTGAAAGAAGCATCATCTGACCTTGAGGCACTTTATCGGGAACTCAGGCATGGTCCGGAATACAATATCGATGTACCTAAGGGGCAACAAGAAAGTGTGCGGGTTGATGAGAGCGGGATTCGTTTCCCTTATGTGTTTCTGGTTCCTGAGAATTATGAGCCGACTAAAAAGTACCCGGTAGAATTTATGCTTCATGGTGGCGTGAGCAGGCCTGAGTGGGAGCCAGGAGGTGGTTGGTGGAGAAGAGGTTTTGAATCTTTAAAAAGGAATGATCGTATCGTAGTCGTTCCTGCTTCGTGGAACGAGGCATTTTGGTGGCATGAAAATCAGGCGGAGAATTTACCAGCAATTCTCAAAATTCTAAAAGCAACCTATAACATCGATGAAAATAGAGTTTCGCTGACTGGTATTTCTGATGGTGGAACTGGTGCTTACTTCTTTGCGTTTAAACAACCCACGCCATGGGCAACTTTCTTCCCTTATATAGGGCACCCCGGAGTTCTGCGTAATGCTCAAAGTGGGGGTGGTTACAGGCTCTATTTTGAAAATTTAATGGGAAGACCTCTGTATATTGTCAATGGAGAGAATGATCGGCTCTATCCTGCGTCCTCGGTTGAACCGTTTATTGATATCTTGATGCAGGCGGGAGTTGAACACATTTGGAGAGTAATTCCGGATGGTGGCCATAATACTAATTGGTTGCCGGAGGAAAGAGATGCTATCGAAAGTTTTAAGCAAGAAAACCCCAGGGATGCTTTACCTGAAGAAGTCTTGTGGGTCTCCGATCGTGTAGATAAATTTAATCGTAATTCTTGGGTAAGGATCGATGAATTATCTCAGACACCTGGTCTTATAGAGGTGACTCGTGAAAATAATCTCATTGAAGTTACTGCAAGAGGCGTTTCCAGATTTACCCTGCTCCTAAATCCAGAGGAAATAGATTTTTCTCAACCTGTAAGTGTTAACGCTAACGGAAGGACTATATTTAGCGAACAGGTAAATCAGAGCGCCGATACTTTATTATTTTGGGCAAACAAAGACAAAGACAGGACTATGTTATTCACGGCCGAGCTAAATTTAGAGTTAGCGGAGTGAAACAATAGTGCTTCTTCAACCTGGTGTGATATTTTGTTCTTGCGGTGATTGTCACTCGATCAGAGTTTATGGGCCTGTCGCACTCAAAATTAGAACTAGAATCATTTAATAACACAAACTTGAATTAATCTTGATATGACTAATAGAAAACAAATAGGGCAGCTTAATGTTGCTATGGAACTTGCTGATTTCATCAACCATGAACTTCTTCCCAAGATTGACCGGGATCAAGGGCAATTCTGGATGGGCTTTGAGGCGATCATCAAAGAATTCACTCCTCGCAATTCATCGTTGCTAGCAGAGAGAGATGACTTACAAACAAAAATCGATGATTGGCATCTAGGGCGCAAAGAACACAAACACGACGCTGCTGCTTACAAAAAGTTTCTCATTGAAATTGGTTACCTTGAGGAGGATCAAAAAGACTTTGAAATTTCTACATCAAACGTCGATAAAGAGATCGCTCTTCAAGCAGGGCCTCAGCTAGTTGTGCCTGTAAAAAACGCTCGTTTTGCTCTGAATGCAGCAAACGCAAGATGGGGGAGCTTATATGATGCTCTTTACGGGACAGACGCTATCCCCGAGGACAATGGTGCAGAGAGAGCGGGCGGATATAATGAGCGGCGGGGGGCCCTTGTGATTGATTTCGCAAAAGGGTTTTTAGATGAAAGTTTTCCGCTAAAGACAGGCTCTCACAAAGAAGCGACTGGTTATGCCGTAGAGGCGGGAGTGTTGAAAATACATCTCGGAACATTGACAACTGAGCTTGGTGATGTCTCAAAATTTAAGGGCTATGTAGGTGAAGTAGAGCAACCGAATAGTGTTTTGCTATTGAATAATGATTTACACGTGGAGATTCTATTCGACAAACAATCATCAGTAGGCTCAACAGATCTGGCAGGTGTCAAAGATATCATGCTAGAGGCAGCAGTAACGACTATCCAAGATTGCGAGGATTCGGTTGCGGCGGTTGATGCCGAGGATAAGGTAGAGATTTATAGGAACTGGCTGGGGCTTATCAACGGTGATCTATCAGATACTTTCGTAAAAGGCAGTGGCACTAAAACCCGGGTACTCCAGCAGGATAGACAATTCACCTCTCCAGAAGGTAAAAATTTTCAGTTACCGGGTAGAAGCATGTTATTGGTGCGGAATGTTGGCCACCTAATGCGCAATGAAGCCATTAAGGAGGATAATGGAGATGATATCTATGAGGGAATTATGGATGCCGTTGTTACTAGTGCCGCAGCGGTGCTTGATGTTGAGAATAAGAACCTACTGTCAAACTCAAGGACTGGCAGTGTCTATATTGTAAAACCAAAAATGCATGGACCAAAAGAAGTGAAATTTACTTCTGATTTGTTTGAAGCGGTTGAAAAATTGTTAGGGTTGAGCCGTAACACACTTAAAGTTGGAATTATGGACGAAGAGCGAAGAACAACCCTAAATTTAAAATCTTGCATCAAGGCGGCAAATGAAAGGATAGTTTTCATCAACACCGGGTTCCTAGATCGTACTGGAGATGAGATCCATACGAGTATGCAAGCAGGTCCGATGATTCCCAAAACCAAGATGAAGGCTTCAAGTTGGATTACTGCTTATGAGGACAGCAACGTCGATGTAGGGCTGTCTTGTGGACTGCAAGGCAGAGCTCAGATTGGAAAGGGGATGTGGGCTATGCCCGACTTGATGGCAGCGATGGTAGAGCAAAAAATTGTTCATCCTGAGTCTGGAGCTACGACAGCATGGGTTCCTTCACCGACTGCGGCAGTTCTCCATGCTATCCACTATCATCGAGTAAGAGTCTTTGATCAACAAGATAAAATAAAATCAAGAATGGCAGCAAATATAGACGAAATTTTGAAAATTCCTCTTTTGGAAAATCCGAGCATTTTGACGTCACAAGAGATTCAATCGGAACTAGATAACAACGCTCAAGGCATTCTCGGATATGTTGTCCGTTGGATAGATCAAGGCATAGGATGTTCAAAAGTTCCTGATATTAATGATGTTGGATTGATGGAGGATAGAGCAACGCTCCGGATTTCAAGTCAGCATATTGCGAACTGGTTGCACCATGGCATTTGTTCGAGAGAGCAGGTTAGAGCTACGATGGAGCGAATGGCTGGAGTTGTTGATAAACAAAATGAGGAGGATCCGCTTTACAAACCGATGACGGGAGACTTAGAAAATTCAGTCGCCTTTCAAGCTGCTTGCGATCTGATTTACGACGGGCTAAGTCAGCCAAGTGGCTATACAGAGCCCATCTTGCACGCTCGTCGGCTCGAAAAAAAGCAATTAGCTAACTAAGTAATTTCTAAGAAGCCCCTCATTGGAGGGGCTTATAACTTATAGCAAGGAATGTTAGTTAGAGGCCGCCTTCTTCTGCTTCCATTCTTTCTACNGCNCTTGCTCCTGCTAAGATTCCTACCATGCCNTGATTNCCCTCATGNCAAGCATATTCGTAAAGGTTGCNATCAAGTCTNGATAGNGGGAATTCNCCNGNAAAGTCGGNNGANAAAATGNNNGGGTCATTGACGGAGAANCCNTAAATTANTTTGCTNGGNCCCTCNCGTCTNAAAGGTTTCNGTNAGNGTNAAGNTGTCNACNGGNAAACCGCGNAGAGAATGCCAGTCGTTNAAGAATTTNGTTTCTACTANTANNGTATCNTCTTCCCAACGGCCTATAGAATCACCNAACCACTTNTTTTGTGNTTCTGAAGCGGGGTTGCGCTCATCTGTGATTTTGATGATACGGGCATCATGAACCATTTCGGTAACTATGGTGACGTAGCCTGGAGACTGAACAATCTGATGGTTACTGTTGTAGATTACCGGCATCATGACAGGNCCTGAAGTAGGTCCAAAACCTACCAAACATCTCTCTCCTAGACCGCGACCTTCAGGTCCATCATTCCGATCTGGCAAATTTGCACGACGGTCTCGAATTTTTTCCATTACGCCAGGCAAAGTTTCGGGCATTCTCCCATTGGGCGGATCAATGATTGCTGAGGTTCGCATCTCACCATTTATAGTTGGTATAAATTGAGCATCTTCTCGCCAAAACAGGTCGTAGTTACCTATTGGTGGCAGAGATTCTGCTACAACTGGTGCCTCTCTGTCGGGATCTAGCGGCTCATTATCTTCATCAAATCTTTGCTGTTCAGCACGTTCAATTTCCAAGGCCTCCTCTTCGGAGTAAAATCGCTTATTACCCAGTTCCCTGGGTCGCTCGAAGGGGATAATAGAGCTATGTTTCCAAACCGCTTGAAAATCTGGTACACCCCATTCAGTNCGAGGCACCTCATAATCTTGGCCGAAGGTTGAATATGACGTTGNTACGAGACTAAAAAAAATAATTAATTTCAGGTTCATTTTCATTTTTATTCCTACNTTTGACCCACTGACATGAGTTCAGCAATACTTTTAGTCTTCCTATTGAAATACTTACGTTTTTTTGAAATTTCTGGAGGCGGATAGCATAACACTCTTTAGATACGAGTCAATTCAAGAAGTCTCCTCTAAATTATTTAAATTCTGTATTTGCAACATTTTGTGATTTCCCGGGAAAAATTTAATCTAGGCCTAAATTTTTGTCATCATAGGCGCTCAGACATATCAAACTATTATTCGGAGAAGTATAACCTCATGNCAAAAATAGCTTATTTATATTTACTTGTTGTGGTGCTTAGCANGCCCTTGTCTCTTTCAGCCCAAGAGACTGGCAATGCGCGCGGCCTTATCGGTGAGAGCCCGTACGAAGTTGTCAGCGGTTGGCTTAAGCCTTTTCAAGAGGAAGGCTATGCCTTTGGAGGTAATTCAGCAATCTGGGCTGAAACTCCTGACCGAATTTTAATAAACCAGCGCGGTGAAACAGTTTTGCCCTACCCAGTACCTGAAGATTTCCCGGGTTTTGCTGGTGCGTTGGGTATTAACGTGCTTCGAGAGGCGAATAGACGCACATGGCAAAATTGNCTGTTTGAGGTNAACGCCGATGGAGAGACTATAAAGGTTTGGGATCACCTGGATTANCTCTGTGAGGGAGCCGATGGTCCAGGGCCAGAGCGAATCAGGGTTAACCCCTACGACNCCGATCGTAAGCTTTGGGTGGTGAATCAGACCCATCATGAAATTCACGTAATATCAAACGATGGCAGTGAACTTTTAGCCACCTTTGGAGAAAGGGGAGTACCAGGAGATGATGCGACTCATTATGGCAGTCCTCAAGATGTGGCCTTTATGCCAGATGGCAGGATTTTGATCGCTGATGGTTTGCTAAACAACCGAGTAGTTGTGTATGACAGTGAAATGAACTACTTAGGGGAATTTGGCAGTGAAGGAGATGGGCCTGGTCAATTCAAGACAATACACTCTATTGCCGTGGGTCCGGATGGCAGAGTTTTTGTCACCGACCGATCCGGCACTAACGGAGTNAATTTGTTTCGTGCTACGGACGATCCAGCTGTGTTCGAGTTCGAGAGATCAATCGGGGCACCGCTTACTTTGCCCTTAGATATCATTGTTAATGAAAATGATTTCTGGATAACAGATCTTGGTCCCTTGCGATTTATAAATTTCGATTTCTATGGAAATATAAAATACACCTGGCTAGTTCCAAGGGAGCTACCTGATGGGTACCTGGAGGTTCATTCTTTCACCGTTGATCCAGATGGNAACTTATATGGCGGAGACAACCAGTATGGCCGTACTCAGAAGTTTATACCAAAACCGGACGCTGACCCAGAGTTGCTAATTGAGCCGCCCTGGGTCGCCCAATAGAAGGTAAGAATTGATGAAGATAATAAGAATAATACTTCCTTGGCTGTCGGCAATACTGTGCTTGGTATTAACGACTAATACGAATGCGCAACGTGTCAACAAGCTCATTGAATTGTTTGAAAATGATGAGCCTGCTTTTGGCGTATTGTCATTTGATTACTCACTAAACAATGCAAGGTCTTTAGCAACCTCAGGTCTAGACTTTGTTTTTATCGACATGGAGCANGCTCCTTTTGATGTCGAGCGGTTANGAGAGTTCTTGTTGGGGATGACTAATAAGCGATCAATATTGGANAAGGGTAATCTACAACCTGATGTAGTGCCGTTTGTTCGAATACCTGCTGCAGGGGGTGCGGAGGAGCTGATTGCGCAAGCAAAACAAGTTCTCGATGTGGGAGTATTTGGGATATTCTTCCCGGCAGTGCATACGCGTGAGCAAGCAGAGTTAGCGATAAGGGCTACGCGTTACCCACAATACAATGGAGCACCTGATTTTGAACCTGCTGGCCTCAGAGGAAGAAACCCATCTAACGCTGCATGGTATTGGGGTATAAGTGATTATCACGCGAAAGCAGATGTATGGCCTTTAGATCCGCAAGGCGAACTCTTGGCAATGATGTTTATTGAGTCGGCTGAGGGGGCAGAGAATATCGATGAAATAATAACAGTTCCTGGCCTAGGTGGTATTTTTATTGGGCCTTCAGATTTAAGCACATCAATGGGCTATGCTAGTTCGGCAGCTCCTCAGGTAGAGGAGGCAATTCAGCGAGTTTTGCAAGCATGTTTGGACCACGATGTGCCCTGTGCCATTACAACATCAGCGAGTTCAGTGCAGGAGCGAATTCAACAAGGATTCAGTTTTGTTACCGTTGGAGCAGATGGCGGTTTGAATGCTAATGCAGCAAGCGCCCTTCAAATAGGGCGAGAGACAGCCGGAAGAGATTAATTAGAGGGCGGAGGGGCTTTATTATGCTCGCGCCCTCAGTTTGATGCATACCTAATAAAATTATCTTGGATATTACATATCGAGGCTTGTAGCATGAGCAAATGCTTCAACAAGAGTCCGCCCATATCCTGGTTCAAGACTATCCATAATGATTGAATTGCAAAATATAGAAAAATCTTTTGATTGTGGTCGGTCCTTCGTTGTATCTGATGTCTCACTGAGTGTTGAGAGAGGGCAGTTACTTTGTCTTATCGGCGAATCGGGCAGTGGTAAAACGACAACCCTGAAAATGATTAACAGAATACAGGAACCATCTTCTGGCACAATTATAGTAAATAATGAAAATATTCTTCACCAAGACCCTGTCAACTTGAGGCGCAGCATTGGGTACGTTTTTCAAGGAATCGGATTATTTCCCCACTATACTGTCTTGGATAACGTAGCTGCGGTCCCTTCCTTGCTCCGCTGGGAACGTCCTTTAATTGATTCACGTTGTGAAGAGATTCTAGAAATGGTCGGGCTCCCCATCAAGGATTATGGTGGTCGCTATCCTTCACAACTTTCTGGAGGCCAACAGCAAAGGGTTGGTGTGGCGCGTGCGTTAGTAGCAAAACCGGAAGTGTTACTCATGGATGAGCCTTTTGGTGCGCTTGATCCAATCACACGAGCGGGTTTGCAGGAAGAATTCATGCGTATTCAGAGATTGTTAAATTTAACGGTAATAATGGTTACCCATGATATGACCGAGGCGTTGCTCATGGCAGACCAAATTGCAGTCATGAAGAGCGGGCAAATACTGCAGAATGGACCTCCGAAAGAATTGTTTAATTGTCCCGAACACGATTACGTTAGAAAATTAATAGAGATACCTCGCAACAGAGCAAGCCGGTTAGAGGAATTAATGGATTCAATATGAACCCAAATCTGAGAGAACAGCTTTCGCTTCTTCCGGAATACTTCCAGGGACATTTGACTCTTACTTTCATTTCGCTATTTCTAGGAATCTTATTGAGTATTCCTTTGGGAATTTGGGCGGCTCAGTCTCCGAGTATCAAGCGTCCCCTTCTCGCAATTATTAGCATCATTCAAACTTTTCCAAGCGTTGCAATATTGGCTCTTGTAGTAGCTCTGTTGGGTGGACAAATCGGTGTATTGCCAGCTGTGGTTGCTCTCGTTCTTTATTCAATCTTACCGATCGCAAGAAACACCGTCACTGGTATGGACTCGGTACCTTCAGAAGTTGTGGAAGCAGCTATGGGGATAGGGATGAATCCCCAGCAAGTCTTAGTTAAGGTCAAATTGCCACTGGCAATGCCTGTGATTATCGCTGGCATCAGAACAGCCGCAGTTTGGACGGTGGGTTTAGCAACCTTATCCACTTTAGTGGGAGCAACGAGCTTCGGTAATTACATATTCACGGGATTGCAGACTCGAAATTTAGTTTCAGTAACCGTAGGTTCAATTGCCGCTGCGACTATGGCGGTGATACTTGACGCGTTGATAGCAGGGGTGCAGTGGTTAGTTGAAAATAGAAATAAAAAGTCTATTGATTCAAGTAAATACAGTCATGTAAGAAATATTTTATTGGGAACGGTATTGTTCTTCGTCGTTGGATCGTTTTTCAGTATTTTACCAAAAAGTGAACCTGATTTTGTTGTTGGCGGTAAAGGTTTCACGGAGCAGTATATTATTGCGGGCTTATTGGCAGCGAAGTTGGAGGAATCTGGTTTTGATGTTGAACAGCGGCTTGGGTTAGGCACAGAAATAGTTTACTCAGCGACTGCAAATAATGCTGTGGATGTTTATCTCGAATATACAGGTACGGTGTGGGCTAATAGGATGAAAAATACCCATAACCCCGGGAGGGAGTTGGTTATGCGGGGTGTGGTTGACCATGTCCAGCAAGTGGATGGTATGGTAAGTATTGGAGCGCTCGGCTTCCAGAATTTATACGCACTGGCTATGCGCAAGGACAGAGCTCAAGAGCTTGGGATAGATTCTATTGAAGATATGATACCTGTGGCTCACAATCTTGTAGCAGCAGGTGATCTTGAATTTTTTGGAAGGCCAGAGTGGATTACATTGCGCGAAACTTACGGCATCGATTTTTCTGAGAAACTAACTTTTGATGCTGCACTGATGTATAACGCTGTAGATGATCGCCAGGTCGACTTAATTACCGCTTACACAAGTGACGGTCGGCTAGCAGCATTTGACCTTAAGATATTGGAAGATCCCAGGAACGCATTCTTACCCTATGATGGAATACTTGTCGCTTCTTCCTCAGCCTCTAAAAACCCAGCTTTTATGAAGGTTATAAACTCTCTCGTCGGGAAAATTTCAGACGAAGAGATGCGACAGGCTAACAGGATTGTTGATGTAAACGGAGGTTCAATCCTTGACGCAGTAAATTACTTGCAAAGTGTATTGGACTGAAAACCATCTAGTTTGCTATTCGTAAATGGCCGAGCGCGCTGCTCTATGTATTTGAAGTGAGAGCAGGATATCGTTATTTTGGATCATCCCGATAAAGACGGTTTCTGTAACAGGATCTATCCAAAACCAAGATCCTGCTATACCCCACCACCAATGTGTTCCAACAGGCGCTTTCTGAAAAATCTCAGAGTTTTCTACAACAGCAAAATCAAGGCCAAATACGTTACCAGGATAAGGTTGTCCGATTGCCTTTACATCTTCAGGTAACTGATTGTTTCTCATTAAGTCGATAGCGTCTTCAGACAGTATGCGTGTCCCGTTCAGCGTTCCTTTATTAAGATGCATCTGAGCGAATTTCATATAGTCGGAGGCGGTTGATGTTAGTCCATGCCCGCCAGCTAAGAAAGCGGGTTTTTCCAAGAAAGAGCCGCCCAAGGAATTGCCGAGGTTATCTGTTCTGAGCAGACTTTCATTGCTTGGGATATACATTCCAGAAAGGCGGTGCGCTTTGTCGGCTGAAACATAAAAGGCTGTATCTTCCATTCCTAGAGGTTCGAAAATTCTCTCCTGAAAGAATGTGTCTAAAGTTTGACCTGAGAGCTTTTCAATCAAATATCCTTGAATGTCTACGGAGATACTGTAGACCCATTTTGTGCCAGGTTGGTAATCTAAGGGTATGTCTCTTAACTCGGGCACGCTTTCGGCAAGTGTTGCGTCTCCTCCGATACCTGCTTCAACGTATGCTTGAGCTATCGGGCCATTTCCAATGGGAGGAAAATAGGTAAATCCCCCAGTGTGACTCATCAACTCCTTTACAGTAAGTGGATGATCAGCAGGTTCCGTTTCCCAAGTGCCATCATCATTAGCTGAGATGGCTACTCGTAAGTTAGATAGTTCAGGCAAGTATTTTTCGAGGGGATCATCAAGATTAAATTTGCCTTCATCATATAAAGTCATTAGTGCGGTGCCAGTGATTGGCTTGGTCATAGAAAAGATACGAAATATTGTGTCGTTTTTCATTGGAATTTGCTCTTCTACATTCTGGTAACCAAGAGCTTTATGCATTAGTACCTCGCCGCCTTGGGCGATCATTACCACTGCGCCCGATAATTTACCTTCGTCAATTCGGCCCACTAAATCTGTTTCAACTGCTTCTAGACGCGCCGGCTCGATATCCCCAAAAGCACTAGACGCTAGAGCCCACAAGAAAACGTAAACGCTCATTTTGATTGTAAGGAATTGGTTGCGAGAGCTAGACATTAATTATTTCCTTTTATTCATGAATTCAGATAGAAAAATGNGGGACACTGANTATACCTTAATGAACGCGNTAGCGTCGTAAATTTGTAGGTATGGATTATTGCGGAAGTGGGAAGCGCTCGAGAATTTCCCGGATAGCCACCTCTGTCACACTCGAACTAACAATATTCATTCCGCGGTGGATGCCCTCTGCGATTAGTAGCGGAGTATGACCAACTTCATTCTCTTGATTCCAAATTGAAATCTCGGCCCCTTGCTCGTTCAAATAGGCCACTACTGAGGGTAGATGTTTGTAGGCTGCTCCGTGCATTGCTGTGTTACCCATAACATCTACTGCATTAATGTCCTCGCCAAGGCTTAGCGCATATTTGACAGCTTCAAGAACTTCCTCCTCAGTGCCTGGGTCTTCGCCAGGGGCGCCTGTTCCCAAGCCAGCTGCCACCATTAGCGGCGTGCTTAGATCGTCATTGGTCTCATGAGGGTCTGCTCCCAAATCAACTAGTAAGCGCATCAGGTCAACATCTGCTGTTCGAGCAGCAAGAAGGAAGGCAGTTCCTCCACGCATATTCAGATCGCTAACTCCGACAGGAGGTCGTTTGGTAACTTTCGCGTTTATGTCTGCTCCCGACTCAACAAGTTTTCTGGTGAATTCCAAACTACCTAGTTTGCCAGAGCCTTGTGGAGTAGGGTTATTAGAGCCTGCTTGTCCCGCTTTACGAATCCAGGTAATTTGATGAATAGGCGCCCAACCCAAAGGCGCGCTGTTTGGATCAGCGCCCAACTCAAGGAGAAGTGCAGCCGTTTCGAAATGAGCACTGCCGATCGCTAACAAAAGCGGCGTCATTCCAGTCTGTGCAGCTGAAGACATCCCGTTCTCAGTNACTACTGCTTCTCTGGATGGGAGTGCTTCGCTGACAGACGCGCCGTTCTCAATCAGTGAGCGAACTATACTGGTTTCNCCCTCTCTTGCTGCAAAAAGCAGAGGTGTGAATCCTTTATCTGACCTCGCTGAAACGTCTGCACCCTCGGAAATCAATAACTCTAGTACTTTCTGATTGCCTTCAGCGGCAGCCCACATAAGGGCAGTTTGACCCCTCCAACTCTCTCTCGCATTCACATTAGCCCCTGCTGAAATAAGCAAGTCCACAACCTCTTCAATACCGGCTCGAGCAGCTGTCATCAAAACAGATTCTTCCTCAGCCATAACGGTATTAGCAAACGCGCCCCTCTCTAANAANGTNTTAACCATGGAAGGGCTTCCATTGTTNGCAGCTAAAGACAGNGGTGCCACTCCGTACCNATTNTTTGCNTTAACNTNTGAGCCAGCACTCAAGAGCAGCTGNGNTATTTCTANCGAATCGTTGTGNACCGCCCAGTGCAATGCNATTGANCCATCTGGGTCAGNGGCNTTCACGTTCTCTCCAGANTCTAATAGNATTCNNAAGGATGAAAGNTCATTCTCTTTAACGGCNTCAATGATAGTGTTTTGATTTTGAGCGAAAAGCCAATTACTACAAAATNCAATTA
>PAWK01000019.1:24862-48234 GCA_002714195.1 Gammaproteobacteria bacterium
ATCGTTAAGTTTTTTAACATGNTTTTCTCACTTAGGCTGGGTGAAATAATTCGTCNACTCGACCTGTATTATCAGCAAAATTTTCNAGATGCACACCAACGCTGTCTAAAAGCGTGAGGTGNAGGTTAGCTAANGGTNTTTGCTCNTCNCNGAATNGAATATGTCTACCACCATGTATTCCAGTTTTTGAGCCGCTGGCAACAACGATAGGTAGATTCTTATGATCATGAACATCCGGATTTCCCATTCCGCTNCCCAATANGTATGTGGCNCCATCGAGCAACGAGCCATTNCCATCAGTTGTAGACGCCATTCTTTCTAACATATAAGCAAAAAGAGACACATGATACTTATTTATTTTNGCAAGCTTTTCAAGTTGAANAGGNTCNTTGCCATGNTGTGATATTGGATGATGNGGNTCAACTACNCCAATCTGAGGNTAGGTTCGGGTGCTGGCCTCTCTTGCTANTTGAAAGGTGACTACTCTTGTNAAATCAGCCTGCANTGCTAANANNTGNANATCCATCATCAGTTTTACATGNTCTTCCCAATCTTCTGGNACAGTAGTAGGCCTNTCTAGNTCAGGCAATTTNGCTTTNTCACTTTGTGCCTGAGACATNTGTATTCGTCTCTCGACNTCTCTTACTGTATCCAGATANTCATCGACTTTTAGTTTGTCGGTGGACCCCAGCTCTTTCTGATACNTGNTCATATCCTCCATTACNGCATCCAGNAANGANGCGTTTGCTGTCAGCTGCGCNTTTCGCTGCTCTGGNGTTCCNCCGTCNCCAAATAGGCGTTCGAACAGCACTCNTGGNTCAGCTTCTGTAGGGAGCGCAGNNGTAGGAGATGACCATGACAAACTATTCTGNTANACGCATGCGTAGCCATTATCACANTTNCCAACCTGTGAAATTATGTCGGTACCGAGTTCTAGAGACGGGAAAGGAGTATTAGAACCAATCACTTTTGCTGCTATCTGGTCTACGGTTGTGCCAAGGAAATAATCACTCCCCTCTGTTCGTTTAGCTTTAACGCAGCTGAGGAAAGCACAATTCGAGGAAGCATGGTTTCCCGTGGTGTGGGCATCTCTAATTTCGAGGTTTGAGATCACAGACACATTATCAATAAATGGATTCAGTGGCTCTAAAGAGGGAGTCAGGGTTTTTAGCTTTCCGTCTTTTTGAGGAACCCAAGGTCTAGGATCCATTCCCATGGGCAAATACACGTAGCCTAAACGACTAACGGGCTCGGCTAATTTTGTGGACTGTCCCAGAGCAGGTACCATTGCATCAAGCAAGGGCAAGGCAACNGAAGCTCCNAGACCTCTAAGAACNGCTCTNCGGGGTAATACCTTTTTTGTAATAATCATAGGGTTCGCCTCATTTGGAAGGGTGTGCTCTTAACAAGAGCNAAAATCATGGAACTGAAGCTATAATCGTTNNCCGCAGCTTCTTTNGTGATTGANCTAATGGTCGGTGCGTCATAGTANTCGAGTCCNCGNCCCAGAGCGAAGGTNAGTAANTTNTCGCTCATGGTNCCTACAAATGCTNCCGGNTTTTGAACTAACATATTTCGTAGNCCTATGACGCCATCGAGGGGNGCGCTNCCAGGAAGATTNCCAGANGTATCGATTGGNGGNTGNTCACTGTTTACATTNCGTATCCTACCTATCGCATCAAAGTTCTCCATNACNAGNCCTATCGGGTCCATAACTTCGTGGCATGCGGCGCAAACCGGNTTGGCTCTATGTTGAGCCATTCGGTCACGCATGGTTTCTATTTTCACNTCAGANGTATTNTCGTCTAATGCTGGCACATCNTCNGGAGGNGGGGGNGGNGGAATNCCNAACACGTTTTCNANGACCCACTTGCCTCGTTGCACNGGAGANGTTCGNGTTGCGTAAGATGTTACAGTGAGCACACTTCCATGNCCGAGAATCCCNATTCTNTGGCTTGNNGGATCAAGGTCTACTTTCCGNAAGTGATCACCNTATACATTCGGAATGTCGTAGTGACGCGCAAGCCTCTCGTTTANAAATGTATAATCNGCNCTGAGTAATTCCATNACATTTCGATCATCAGAAATGATATTTTCGAAGAGCATCTCAGTTTCTTTCCGCATAGCCTGGCGCAAATTGTCATCGAAGTCGGGGAAAAGTCGCAAGTTCGGGTCTACCGCATCTAGGTTTCGTAAATAAAGCCACTGNTCGGCGAAATTTGATGCTAGTGATGCTGCTTTTGGGTGNGCTAGCATCCTCTTGACCTGTTGTTCTAAAACTAGNGGATCGCTAAGGGATCCCCCTATTGCTAATGACATCAANTCCTCGTCAGGAATGCTACTCCACAAAAAGAAAGATAGTCTGGAGGCTAATTCNAAGTCGTTTAAGGCATAAATCTCCCCTGAGCCGAAATCCTTTGGATCTTGTTCAATTCGAAACAAAAATTCCGGACTAACTAAAATTGCCCTCAACGCCATTTCAATTCCAGGTTCGAAGCCTTTTTCGCCATTAACTTGTTCAAAGAACTTTAGGGGAGTGGCTATATCCTCATCTGAGACAGGGCGTCGNAAGGCTGCAGCGGCTAGATTGGTGACTATGNTTTTNGCGCATTCGCTTGCCGAATTGTTAGCATCTGGTTTACAGCTAAAGATTCGACTCCGGCTGCTAGTCTCAGATATGCCTGAAGAGTCATAGGGTCCAGCTATAGAGACTGACAAGACAGCAGGCTGCTGACGGGGATGTCTGTCTCGGTTAAAGTGGGCTTGATAGGGTTGTCTAGTGTTTTCGATTATCGCTGAATTCTTTTTAATGAAAGTAACCCCAACTTCTCGAGCTCCAGCTTTAACAACGGCAGAAGTTTGAAGGCCNGTTCCTGCTCCCTGATCTGAGTAGTAAAATTTGGCAAATCTCTCCGAGCGATTGGGNTCAACCTGAAAGATATTTACTCGCTCACCGTCGATGTTCACCTCCACCTCATGTGGTTCAGTGAGGCCTTCTATATTCTCATTGCGATCCCTAGCTAATGTGACATCTATGCGGTATTCGCCATCCCGTGGGAAATGGTAGGTAAATTGAGTTCCTCCTCGAGTGCCGAATGGCAAGCCCTCAAAACGGTCTTCCTGGGTTCGATCAGCCGCTACGAGTTCCACATGGCTAGAGGGGCTATTCAATGGGGATCCTACAGCTAAGCGGGAAATTTTTTGTGCCGCTGCGAGATATCGTTCCATTAAAGTTGGTGACAGGNTGGTAAGATTTACATTATCAAAACCAAAGCTGGCGTCGTCTTTCGGGAGTAATTCGGCAACGTCGATATCAAGATCCAAAATGTCTTTCACCGCATTTTGATACTGTTGCCTATTTAGGCGGCTAAACGTCGCTGTGCGTCCGGGGTTTGGGTTTTTTAGTGCAAGGGCATCCAAAGTGCTGGCTAAATCCGATTCAAATTTTTCGAAAACAGCCTTTCCCGGCCTGGGCATCCCAGTGGGTGGCATTGCGTTGGCTCTAAGTTTTCTTAGAACCCTTTCCCATACTTCGGGGTGCTCTTCGACATTGCCGATATCGTATTTATCGAGTTCAAGGCCACCCGTTTTAAGGGTGCCGTTGTGACAAACAACGCAGTATTGATCAATGATTTGCGCATTATTGTTACTTTTGGCCAGGGCAGGTTCATCAGAAGAACCTGAACTTAAACTATAAAAGGGGCTGGGTCTCGTATAGATTGCNATGACGATGAGGCAAGTCAAGAAAGCTATCGATGCAAGAAGACCTTTATTATTCATTTTTCCACCATTTTGAAGGTGCTATTTTGTTAGGCTGAATTGCGCTCTAATATGGCTTAAATCATCATATTTGACCGTTCAAGGTAAACTTCCACCTTAAGCCTGTCAAGCGCCTTTCAACTGGACTATGAGGGCGAATTTAAGAGATTTTTGGCTAGTTGGTGGAGGAAACTGTAATGCGATCAAATACAAATCTATTGTTGGTCTCTGATAAAGGGTTTCGCGTGGCTGAAAATTCAGTAGAGAGGATGTATTTATCCGATTCACCTCGCACGTAGAGCTTATCAGTGCTAAATTCCGCGGAGATCACTGAATCCGACCGATCCTGCAAAATTTTAAGTTCATCACTGCAAGTTTGTGTCTCCGTATTTCTTCGATGAAAGTCATTTAAGATCAGGGCGGCACCGACCAATTTAAAGCTTAAACTGAACCACGAATTTTGATTGTTGCTACTTAGTTCAACTTGCACACAATCGGATATCAGTTTTGATGTCGATTGGTAGAAATTGGTGCCCATTGAGAGACTCTCGTAGGGACTTTCATTGACCGTCAATGCGGATCTAATAACTTCACTCCATATTTTGTAACCGGCCAAATTCAAGTGGAGACCATCTGATACAAAGATATCTCCACGGACTTCACCATTTTCCTTAAACATATAGCTATCAACATCTATATGAGTAATCTGATCATCGGTTTCAGATCTCTTACTAAACCCGCCATTAACTATTTTTGCTTTTTCCCAAAGATGAGATCGTGCGATGCTAGGTTTTACAGATAGGACGTAT
Organism: Gammaproteobacteria bacterium; assembly: GCA_002714195.1. GTDB lineage: Bacteria > Pseudomonadota > Gammaproteobacteria > Pseudomonadales > Pseudohongiellaceae > UBA9145. The sequence continues at coordinate 29,431 of PAWK01000019.1, forward strand.
ATGCGAGTTTGAGGGAGAGATGCTTTTATCATGCCAATTAATTTATCGAATTGCGAAAGGATTGTGGATGGAGTTAGGCCCCAAGCAAGATCATTATCTCCTTCGTAAAGCACAATCGCGCGGGGGTTGTATTTTGAGATAATACGATCGAAATAATAAATTACATCGTTCATAACGCTTCCGCCAAACCCCCGATTTATTGCAGTGAGAGGAGCGAGTTCGGCGGCGGAATTATTCCAAAAACGAATACTAGAACTTCCAACAAGTAATACTGCATTATTAGGAGGAGGATCGGCGAAGTCTTGCTCTTCAAAAGAAATAATTTGCGATTCGTAGCGAACGGGATCTGGTTGATATTGAGCAAAGCTAGTTTGAGTCTGTCCAATCAGAATAATTATCCAAATACTTTTTCTGAGGGGGCACATTATAGAGCGAACAGATCTAGTCATATCTTCGCTAATACAGTTGCTTTTCAAGGGCAAAGGTCGATTGCAAATCTAAAATTTGGTTAAGCCACGCCAGCGCCGCGGACTCCCACATACACTGAATAGAGAGATTGACTTGCCGTCATGAATAGTCGATTTCTTTTGACCCCCCCAAAACACACGTTTGCGCAGACCTCGGGTAGTCTGATGACACCTATTGTGTCGCCATCAGGTGCAACGACTTGCACTCCTGGTCTGGCTCCCGCCCAAACATTGCCATCCACATCACAGCGAATTCCATCCGCAGAAGTCCGTGAGTCTGTGGTGGGGTCAACTAGCTCGGCAAATACTCGCCCATTTCGCAACCTGGCGCCATCTACATCCCAGACTTTGATATCTCGACCTGCTCCGGTGTTTGCAACATAAAGAAGTGAGTAATCAGGAGAGAAGCATAGTCCATTAGGAGCGTCTATATCGTCTGTAACTCGATTGATCTGTCCAGAGCTATCGACTCTGTAAACAGATAACGGGTGAAGCTGCTCTGATCGGTTTCCCTCATAGTTTCCTCTGATGCCGTAAGGAGGATCAGTGAACCAAATGCTGCCATCTGGATGCACTGTGGCGTCGTTCGGAGAGTTTAGAGGCTGACCTTCGTAGCTATCAGCAATCACTGTAATTGTGCCGTCGTACTCATAACGAACAACCCGTCGGTTCCCGTGCTCGCAAGAAATTTGCCTTCCTTCAAAATCAAAGGTATTACCGTTGCTATTGCCGGATGGGTTTCGAAATTCTGTCACCCGGTTGTCATCCTCGATCCATCGCAACTGACGATTATTGGGTATGTCGCTCCATACGAGGAATCTACCCACGCCATTCCAAGCCGGCCCTTCTGCCCACATGGTTCCTACATGATGGCGTCGGATAGGAGTATTAAACAAAATGTAGCGTTGAAAACGGCTGTCTAATGCAATTAAGTCTGGATCTGGATACCTCAGAGGGGTATTCCCTGACCAATCTCGCGGTGCAGCTGGCTCAAGCTCTTGTGACTTAACCATGCTTGGTAAGAGTGTTACAGCTGCTGTGCTTGCAGCAATAAAATCGCGCCGTTTCATATATGCCTCGCTAGTGATTTATTTTTTTAATTGACCCATTCCGCGCAGTCGATCGATTATGATGCTAATGCAAGGAAGGGAGCTTGTCGAGAATCGAGCTGTATAAGGTTTCTGGTTAAATTCGCTCAGATATTCAGATAAAACTAGTTTTTAGCGCTATCGGCTGCTTCTAAGAATGGTCCGTCTACACACAGGCGGCGTCCATCTGGTGAGTCGCAGGCTCCGCAGATGCCTACGCCACATTTTGTTAGATAATCGATGGCATTATGGATTCTGTCAGCTTGAACGTATCTACTTTGCAATGCTTCTGCAGCTTTAACCATAGGTGCAGGTCCGCAATTATAAAATACCAGCGATTCTCGTTCCTTGGGTGACATCTGCTTGAGATGTTCCTCCAATAACTCTGTTACAAGACCCTTTGCGCCATAACTACCATCATTCGTGCTGACGTGAAGATTACTTACCTCGGCTGATTCCTTGATAAAATAAAGGCGGTCTTTGGACCTTGCTCCAAAATATATATCGGTGCTGCCGAAGTCTCTTGCAAGCTGATAGACGGCTGCCAAACCTGTTCCACCAGCGACGGCTATAATACGGCTATTTTTTGGAGGCTCCACTGGATTCCCATGAGGCCCTCTGACATAAGCCTCTGTGCCGGGTGATAGAGTCATGAGTTCGTTGGTGAAGCTTCCTAAATTAATTACGGCGAGCTTGAAAGGGTCATCTACGAGGGCAGAGAATGGTTTTTCCCCGAGTCCGGGGATCCAGAGGAAAACAAATTGGCCGGCTTGAATTTCAACTTTTCGATCGAAGGTTAANACACAAATGTCTTCAGTAATTCTCTCATTTTTGACCAACTTTACAGGTCGAAACTCCATATCTATGTCGTACCTGACCAGACTTTCGGATTCCTCAGTTTGGTTCTCTAAGTCCATAGTGAGCACTTGAAAATAGGTAGCTATCTCCTCGGTCGTCATTCCGATAAGGGCGGAACCTATCCCAATGATTGAAGCACCATTCTGTTGGAATTGACGAACATCATCTGCACCGCTGATCCCCCCGCAAGCAATTATCGGGCAGTTCACGGCCTCCCGTATTCTCGAGACACCCTCAAGCGCCACTGACATTATGCCTTTCCCAGAAATACCACCTTTCTGATTGCTCAAAATGGGATAACCGTGGGAGTCATACTGCTCCGGACCCATGGTGTTGATCGCACAAATCGCGTCTGCACCACCATTTTCAGCAGCCTCGGCTATAACCCCTATGTCAGTTACGTTTGGTGTTAATTTTGCTACGACGGGCACATCGACAGCAGCTTTCACAGAAGAGACTATTTCTTCAACCAAGGCCGGGTCCTGACCCATTGCCATTCCAAGACCTTTNGCATGCGGGCAGGAAAGATTGAGCTCCAACCCGTCTCCATGCGGGGCTAGTTGTTCTGCTACGTCTACGTATTCTTGAACCGAGGCACCGAAGATAGAAATTAAGAGGAAGCGGTCTTTCGGTATGGCTAGCTCGGCTAGCAATTCAGCCGACCTTTTCACGCCAGGATTAGTGAGCCCAACCGCGTTCGTGAAGCAACCGGGCTCATATTGAGTGAGTATTGGCTCGCGATACCCTTTGCGGGGTTCAGGGCCGATACTTTTTGTCGTTAGAACACCGACCTCTGGTACTAATTCGAAAAATCGTCGAATTATATTTGCGGAGCAGGTTACGATTCCGGAAGGAACTGTAAAGGGGCCAGAAATTTTTTTTCCTAAAAACTCGCTTTTCAAAGTATTAGACAATCAAGTGCGTAATTTCGATTAGNTTATATTTTAAAGCTTAAACGAAAAGAACGCACTACATCACNAAGAATAAATGGAAGCTAACTGTCTAGGTTTGTAGTTGAGCATTAGGTTGCGTGTCAAAATGTGTCACGCGCAGTTAGGTCAATTACAGTAATTTCTTTAGCGAAGGCTTAGTCACCTTACCCATTGCATTTCTTGGCAAGGCTTCAACAATTCTTAGATACTTTGGAATTTTGTAGGAAGACATTTTACCCTCACACCAAGATTTCAAAGAGTCGAATTCCAAAGTGGCTCCCTGCCGTAGGGCCGCGAAGGCTGTTACTGCTTCACCCCAAGTCTCATCTTCAACACCAATAACCGCAACCTCACTAATTGACTCATGTGTTAAGAGAACCCCCTCAATTTCCAATGCAGATAGTTTATACCCACCTGATTTGATGATATCGACTGAAGATCGACCCATGATACGATAGTAACCTTGCTCAACTACTGCAACATCGCCAGTACAAAACCAACCGTCTTTGAATGAGTTTTTTGTTGCTTCTTCATTGTCCCAATACTCTAGGAAAACATTATCTCCTTTTATGCGAATTTCTCCTGACTCTGATTCTCCTTCAAGGGGATTATCATTCTCATCAAAAAGTTGGCACTCTACGCCGGGTAATGGTTGGCCTACTGCTCCAGCTCGACGCTCGCCGTTATAGGGGTTAGAAATACCCATGCCAATTTCTGTCATACCATATCTTTCAAGCAAAATTTGCCCGGTNAACTCTTTCCATTGTTCAAATAGCTTTACGGGGCATGCTGCGGAACCTGAAATGTTTAGTCGCATAGCTTTAAACCCTGCGCAGATTTTTTTTACTTCATCTTCGCCAATAGCCTCAAAGTATTGGATTAGTTTTACATAAATAGTTGGAACGGCCATAAATACATTATAAGTNCCAAGTGTAATTTGTTNAGAAATCTTAGGAATATCAAACTTAGCAAAAAGATGGATTGTAGCGCCAGCCCATAAACCGCAGCTTAATATATTAATGATGCCATGAATGTGATGAAGNGGAAGAAAAAGGGGAATCACATCGTTTTCTGACCACTCCCATGCAGTTACAAGTGTTGTTATTTGTGCATTGATGGTCTTGTGTGTGCTAACCACCCCTTTTGGCTTATTAGTAGTCCCCGAAGTGAAAAGCATCATGGCTCTTCTTTCTGAATCGATTAAAGGGAGTTCTCGAGGTTTCTCAGCTAGCACCTCACCTACTGACAGGAGTTCTATTTCAAGCGAATTACAAAGTTCCTTCAGAGAGTCATGATACTGGGAGCCTGCTATCAATCTTGTTACGTTTGCACAGGTGAGATAATGGTCAAGTTCCGAGACTGCAGAAGCAACATTTAGCGGAACAGCAATACCTCCAGCTCTCCACACACCGTGCATGGCTGTTACATAGTCCAAACTGGCTGGCAGAAAGAAAGCAATACGTTCTTCGTTCAGATCTTCTCTATCTCTGAGAATTCCAGAAGAGAAAAGATTTATTCGATCATTAATCTCTGAATAAGTATGCTTATTGGCGCCTTCTACCAAAGCTACTTTTTCGCTGTTATCGTTGAAGAAAGGGAAAGGAGTTTCAGACATAGTTGATTCCGTAATCTAATGTTACTTATTTTTAATAAATTGCACTGACGATAAAAAATAAAACGGATGGGCCTAGTAAACAGCCTACGCCAGTATAGAAAGTGGCCGTCATTGCTCCATACGGAACAAGCTTTGGGTCAGTTGCAGCTAGGCCTGCAGCCACACCGCTCGTGGTGCCCATTAGCCCGCCAAAAACCATCGCCGATTGAGGATTGTTCAGTCCGATGTACTTGGCTACTAAGGGCGTGCCTATCATCACTAGTATAGATTTTACNAGGCCNGCTGCTACGCTTAACGTGATAACCGTATCTGAGGCGCCGATAGCTTCTCCGGTCACTGGCCCTACAATATACGTAACAGCTCCGGCGCCAATGGTTGTGATTGCNGCTGGGTCCGAGTAGCCAAAAAGTATGGCGATGATGGCGCCGACAAGAAAGGACACGATGACGCCGGCAAAAATTGAGATGACACCGGCTATCCCAGCCTTTTTCAACTCGCTTAGTTGGACGCCAAAGGCGGTAGCAACTATAGCGAAATCTCTCATCATGCCGCCGCCCATGAGCCCGATACCACCAAGCAGAGCTAAATCTGCAACTCCGGTGCTACCGCCGGTTGCGATTCCACCGAAATAGGCGGCCACCAAACCTAACGCTATTGCTATAGCTGAGCCGTGAATTCTGCCAGCGGTTAATTTGTCAGCGAGAACATATGAAATCCAGATAGTGATACCGATGACCGCGAAAGCTACAACTAAACTGTTTCGAACAAAAACCGTTTCAAAAATGTCCATGATAATAATCCTTTAGTCTTTTTCGGTCGCCGCGCTGTTGCCGATCCTACTNAGGACAGGCACTAGTGCAAAGCTGACCGCGACAGCTGCAACTCCAGCAACCACNGCTAATAACCCACCCTCAGTAGCGCCCGCCACATCTTGCCTTGCGGCCATGGCTACAACAATGGGAATGTACATTGCGCTCCAAAATTTAATGCCGCTACCTGCNGCGCCTTCGGTCAAGGCTTTAAACTTTTCTGAATTACTCGCCAACACTAGGAATATCATTGCTATCCCCACACCTCCGACATTGGCATCGACGTTTAAGACTACACCAATCGATTCTCCTATCAGCATGCCTAGGATAAGGCATCCTGAAAGCAGTGCTACTCCATACACTATCATTATTATTTTCCTCTTTACGTAGCGCTTGAAATTTTAAGGTCGAAATNGATGATATGATGGTGGTGAAGTAAGTGCAATTTGGTCCCTACCNTGAAACCAGCTTGCGAATTGAGTTATTAGTGCTATATTAAAGTTTCAAGTTTTAAGACGGTTAGTCTGATTTTTCGGAGAAACACGATGCCTAAGACATTAGCAATTCCTTTAAGTCTCATTATCAGCTTTATTTCGGCTAGTCACGCAGACAAACCCTTCAGTGCGGATCAATCTTTTGGGGGTCAGGTGCCAGCGGAAGGTGAANCATTAACTCTAAAAGANGCGATAGGGAATATTGGTCGTGTCGAGGATCAATTCATAAAGATCGAGGGGCAGATAACGGAGGTATGTCAGGCGAAGGGATGCTGGATGATACTCGTGGAGGGCGATACTTATGCGCGGGTAACCTTTGAGGATTACAGTTTTTTTGTACCTACCGAAACGAGTATGCAGCGCTCTGTGATTTATGGACAGCTCAGTGAGCGAACNCTCTCCGGACAGCAAGCTGAGCATTTTGCTCAAGACGCTGGTTCGCAGTCTAAAATTAAGCTTGAGGGAGAAATAAGGGAATATTCTATTCTGGCAAGAGGAGTGCAGCTCGAGAACAGAAGCTGAGAATAGAAGCCTAATACTGAAAAAGGAAGGCTTTGCCTTCCTTTTTTTTGCTTTGAAAGNTGGTTTGCNAGGGTAGAAGCCCGACCCACCGCTAAGTGCGGTAGGCCGGGAATCCAAGGAGCATTTGGATACAGCCATCAGCTTGTATCTCAAATAGCGCAATACAGCACTAGGCCATGTATGTTGTATTGCGTTAGCTAGATTACCACTACATGTTGTACTGCACAAGCCTACAGTGACACAAAACCCGCAGATCAGAAGCAAACGAAACCAATGAGTAGGAACTGTGAATAGGATAGTAAAGTAATTACTTTACTATTTATCCCTTATTGCGGCTTTTTTTAACTAAAAGAATAACTTTAGTCACAGTTCGCGTAGCCAGATGTTCCTGAAAGATACGACTTGGCCGTGGTCCTGAAGCAAAAGCGGTAATTTTCCTGTGCAGTCCATGGTTTTTTGAATCTCATACGGCTCACAGACAGCTCTGTACTCCGGCACTTCGGGGAACGTGCTACCAAGTATTTCCGCATGATTTAGGACTAAGACTCCATTATGTATCAAAGTTATATAGGCGGGTGATTCGAGCTCACCGTCCCTATTATAAATTGGGGCTTTGAAAACAATGTCGTAAGCCTGCCATTCACCCGGAGGTCGGGATGCATTAACAAGAGGTGGGTATTGGTGATAAACGGATCCAGCCTGACCATTTACATAAGTCGGGTTTTCCCAGCTGTCCAGCATTTGAATTTCAAACAATGCCTGCATAAATATTCCGCTGTTACCTCGACTCTGGCCGGCGCCCTTAATGATTGCGCTTGGCATCCACTCTATGTGCATTTGGATGTCTCCAAAAGACTGTTTGCTCACAAGGGTCCCAGTACCATTTGCCACCGTTAAAACTCCATCTTCCACTATCCATTTTGAAGACTCTCCCGAACGCACATGCTCCCAGCTATCCATATTTATTCCATCAAAGAGAATCACCGCATCTGATGGAGGTTTTCCGTCGACAATACCGGTAACCTTTTGAGGCACAGGCCCGCTCGGGTCGCCAAGTATTGGTGTCTGTGCTGCGGTTTTCGCCGCAAAAACCGTTAAAAGCGCGGTAATGAGTGCTCTCATCTCGAAGGAGTCTCCTTAAAAATAAATGTTTTTCAGTGTATTTATGCTGTAAGCGACTGAATCCAGGCCGTCCTCAGGAAAGTCATGTTCCACGAAATAGTGCTGAATACCGGCAACTTCAGAATGCGAGAAAATTTCAGCAAAATCGATTTGACCCTTTCCGACTTCCGTCATTTCTCCTGCAGAGTTTCGGTCTTTGACATGTACCATCGGGAACCGACCAGGGTTTTCGTTAAACAAAGCAATCGGATTCTTATTTACATTCACTGCCCAGTACAGATCTAGTTCAAATGACACTAGGTCAGGGTCTGTCAGTTCAAGTAGTTGGTCGTATCCTGTTCTGCCGCCCTGCGACTCAAATTCAAAGCTGTGATTGTGGTAAGCGATATTCAAACCCACCTCTTTGCATCTTTGCCCCGCCTCGTTCAAAGCTTTTGCGTGATCCTCAAAGTGAGCTAACGTCCGCTCATCTTGCGGAACAGAAGGTATCACAATGTAGCTCTGGCCAATTTCTTTGGCGATATCTATCTGTTTTTCTAAATCTTCTCGAATAAGACCAAGTGATACATGGGCCGCCGGAGAGGAGAGCCCTAGTTGTTCTAACAATTCCCTAACTTGTTGAGGCGACCTTCCGTAATAACCGGCAAACTGCATTTCTTTATAGCCGAGCTCTGCCACTGTCTGTAATGTTCCCTCAAAATCATTAGCCATTTCCTGCCGAAGAGTATAAAGCTGGAGCCCAACTCGATCTACCTTACGACCTTGGGCTCGGGCAGCGATGAGCGGGAAAAAGGTAAAGGCGCTGGTTGCGCTAGCACGGAGCAAAAACTCCCTCCGGGACTGGGTTTGATTCCTCATTTTTCTCTCCTATAAACTTAGAGAATTAAGTTTATAGGATCAGACGAGGATGCGACAGTTGTTAAATANAATAAGAGGTCTAGGCGCCAAAGGTTAACCAGGNAGCGCCGGATTTGCTNGATTTGACTGCTGTTTCAATAAATTGCATGCCTCTGATTCCATCATCNACTGTTGGAACTAAGGACTCGATCTTTGAACTTGNTTTGTATGCAACTATTAGATCAGCACAATCGCTGTAGATGTTTGCAAAACCTTCTATAAAACCTTCGGGATGACCGCTTGGTATTCTGGTTGCATCGCCAGCCAGGGAGCCGTTAGAGGGTCCGCCCCTGGACAATGTGCGAGGAGATTCACCTAAAGGTGAAAATTTAAGAAAATTGGGGTTCTCCTGCGACCACTCCAATCCAGCATTGCTTCCATAAACCCGGATCTTTAGACCATTTTCTTTGCCCGCGGCTATTTGACTAACCCACAGCATTGCCTTGGCGCCATTTGTGTATTCCATTAAGATGCTAGCGTTATCGTCAAGTTCTCGACCAGGAACAAAAGAATCTAAGTCCGCTAGCAACCTTCTTACACGTAATCCAGTAACGAATTCGGACAAATGAAACGCATGGGTACCTATGTCACCAATAGCGCCGCCCTTGCCTGCTTTCTCAGGCTTAGTTCTCCAGAGGGCTTGCTTATGACCGGTATTCTCAATATCTGTTGCCAGCCAATCTTGAGCATACTCAATTTGAACTGTTCTTAGCTCACCCAGATCATTATTCTGGATCATTTCACGAGCCTGACGGACCATCGGATAGCCACTATAGTTATAGGTAACTGCGAAGACTAAGCCAGACTCTTTGACGATGGATCCTAAGTATTCTGCGTCATCAAGATCTGCAGTCAGGGGCTTATCACAGATTACGTGAATACCTTTGCTTAAAAATATTTCAGCTATCTTTGCGTGCAAATGATTAGGTGTAACGATTGCAACGGCGTCTATCCTTGACTCTAAGCTACTCTCTACTTCCGCCATAGTTTCATAAGACGAGTAGGTTCGGTTTTTGTCCAAGTTAAGATTGAGTGCTGACTCCTTAGCGGTTTTTGCATCAGCACTGAGGGCGCCAGCTATAAGCTCATATCTGTCATCGAGCCTTGCCGCCATTCGATGAACTTCACCAATGAAGGATCCTTTGCCACCACCTACCATTCCAAGCTTGATTTTGCTCATCTGTAATCAACTCATTTTCATTTCGGGATTTTAGGGCCTTTTAATTAATCTGACATTACTCAAGTAAATACTGCCGTAATAAGAGATCAATAGTCCGAATCAATCGATCCCCAGAACTTTCTTGTTTGCGCTTTCATCCACGCCGGCATTAGCAAAGTCATCAAATGCTTTGTCTGTTACTCGAATTATGTGGTCTTTTATAAATTGAGCTCCTTCTCGAGCACCATCTTCTTGATGTTTTAGGCAGCACTCCCATTCCAGCACAGCCCAACCCTCAAAGTCATTTGCAGCAAGTTTCGAAAAAATACTCTTAAAATCAACTTGCCCATCACCTAAAGACCGAAATCTTCCAGCTCTATTTGTCCATGATTGATAACCACCATATACCCCTTGCTTTGCAGAGGGATTAAACTCAGCGTCTTTGATATGAACCAATTTAATCCGGTCTTTGTACTCATCCAGGAAAGCGAGATAGTCGAGCTGTTGAAGAACAAGATGGCTAGGGTCGAATAATATGTTACACCTGGGGTGATTGTTTACTCGCTCAAGAAACATCTCAAAAGTTATGCCATCATGAAGATCTTCTCCGGGGTGAATTTCAAATCCAATGTCAACGCCCACTTCTTCAAAGGAGTCAAGAATTGGATGCCAGCGCTTTGCCAACTCATCAAATGCTTGCTCAACGAGGCCGTTTGGCCTCTGGGGCCAAGGATAAAAGTATGGCCATGCAAGAGCTCCTGGAAAACTTGCATGAGTTCTTAAGTTAAGATTTGAAGACGCTTTTGCGGCAAGTTTAAGTTGTTTAACAGCCCACGCTTGTCTTGCCGAAGGGTTATTTCTTACCTCTGGTGCGGCGAAGCCGTCAAACATGGAGTCATATGCAGGGTGCACAGCCACCAACTGTCCTTGTAAGTGAGTTGAAAGTTCGGTGATCTCAATACCATGATTTAGAAGAGTTTCTTGGACATCTTGGCAGTAACTTTTACTATTAGCAGCTGTCTCTAAATCAAAAAGCCGGCTATCCCAGCTTGGGATTTGCACGCCTTTAAATCCCAGTGCGGAAGCCCAAGAGGCGATTTCTTCGAGTGAACTGAAAGGAGACTGATCGTCGGCAAATTGTGCAAGAAAAATTGCCGGTCCTTTAATCGTTTTCATGCCGAGTTTCCTTTTTCTAATCTCGATACACAGAGACCGAGTTTATAATCTATTAAACATGTTAGGCAGCAATCTTGAGTTCAATGCCTTTTGCCCTTCTATCAAATGGGTGTGCAATTCTTCAGCAACTTCTGGGTACTCACGGGTGAAGCTATAAGTTTCAGTTGGGTCCTTTTCTAGATCGAATAGTAAGCCGTGCGGGGCGTAGTAGGAGTTTGGGTTGTCAAAGCTCGGTACACCAGTGCGATAGAAAGTTTCTACCACCAGCTTCCATTTTCCACTTCGTACAGCAGCTATACGATCGTTGTTAAACAAATACAGATAGTCATGAGGAGTTCCCTCGCCGTTAGTCAGCATGCCGCGCAGACTTTTGCCATCTGGCGGTATCTCGGAGGAAGCAGATATGCCAGCAAAATCTAGAATCGTAGGCAGAATATCAATATTCATGGCTGCATCAGAGTTACGCTGACTCTCCGATATCTTAGACGGCCAACGAGCAATGAAGGGAACCCTCAGGCCACCTTCCCAACTCGTACCTTTTCGGTTCCTGAATTGCCCTGAGCTGCCCTCAAACCAGGGTCCGTTATCCGAAGTGAAGATAACCATAGTGTTTTCATCGATACCGAGTTCAACCAATTTCCCCAAGATCTGACCCATGCTCCAGTCTATGGTTTCTACTACATCACCATAGAGTCCAGCGTCGGATTTTCCCTCGAATTCTTCGGTAACAAAAAGTGGGACATGGGGGAAACTATGCGGAATATACAAGAAGAACGGGTTATCCTTGTTCTGCTCGATGAATCTCAATGCCTCTGAAGTGTATCTTTGGGTGAGTGTGGTTTGGTCCACCGGATCTTCAATGACTTGGTCATCTCGATAAAGCTTAAAAGGTGCCATGTCATTCGAGTGAAGAGCTCCATAAAATTCATCAAATCCATGGTTTAGTGGATACCACTCTACTCGAGAGCCAAGGTGCCATTTGCCGAATATGGCTGTCTTATATCCCTCTTCCTTTAAGGCTTCCGCAATTGTAATTTCTGTTTCAGCGAGGTGTATGTCATTTGAAGGTCTCGCAACATCGTCTACCAGACCAAGTCTGATAGGATATCGTCCTGTAAGAAGTCCGCCTCGAGAAGCAGTACAAACGTTAGCACTTGCGTAGAATGAATCGAGCACCACCCCCTCCGCGGCCATTCGATCAATATTTGGTGTATTGATCAACTTTGATCCGTAAACACCCAAATCTCCAATGCCTAGATCGTCAGCCATAATGACAATAAAATTGGGTTTTCCATTTTGAGCCCATGTAAATGAGCAGCAAAGCAGGCCTAGAGAAAGGAAAACAACTTTAATTATTGCCATAAATAATTCCCAAAGATTTTATAAAGACTAAAAAGCACTAAGCATGGAAGCTTGGTCGAAGATGTAATTTAAAAACATGATTATATTTGATCGGCAGCCCTGTTTTAAATATCAGAGAGAAGTCCCAAAACGGCCCCGGAAGGATCTTTGATTACGCAGAAGCGCTGGTTGCCCATGCGTCTTGGCCCATCAACAACTTCGCCTCCAAGTTTTTTAGCTCTATCAACGCTGTTTGAAACGTCTGCTACCCGCACATACATTAACCACTGTGCTGGAAGGTTTGCATTAGGGCCGCGTGCATGACACACCCCTGCTACAGTTTTTGTATCCCCTGGAAGATTAATGTTGTAATCGCTGTAACTTCCCATATCCTGTTCAGAGCTTGACCAGCCAACGACCGAACAGTAGAAGTCGCGTATGCGGGAGGCTTCGTCAACTGTTAAATCTAACCACTCTATCTTTCCGACTTCGCTCGTTGACTCATTGTTATCTGTTTGTTCGTTCTCTTCTTCCACTAAGTATTCCTTGCGAATCAGTATGTATGTTCGATGTCATGATCATACCTGTTTTACTCGTTCGGGGAGTGCTGATATACCTGATTCAACGGGGTTTTTCAGCCTTGGTCCACGAAATCTTTATTATTCCCCGAGGCTGAAAACATATAAGGCATTCCCTGAACTGGGATGTCTTATGTCTGGAGCAACGACCCGAGGTACTGTCCTAGGGCTTACTCCTCGAGCTCCCATTGCGCTGGTTACAGCTATATACTGTTTACCATCAATATTGAATGTCGCTGGATGACCTTGAACTGATGTCCCCAAACGGGTCTCCCATAAAATTTGACCGGTGCTTGCGTCATGTGCTCTAAAATAGCGATCCAGGTCCCCCACAAAGGCTATGTTTCCCGCAGTTGAAAGAACCCCTGTTAGAAGTGCCGCTCGTTGCTCATATGACCAAACTTCTTCCATGGTGTCGACATTATAAGCCGCCAGTTTGCCCATGTTTCCGTTTGATCCGGGCATTTCAAACCATCGTCTATTTGCAGCTGTTCCTCCCGCTCCATGAACCAATGGAACTTCTCGGGCAGCAATTTCTAAGCAGGATTGACTGAGTGGAATTATTAAAGATGCGGTGGGCTCATGATAACTCATTGAATGCCAATCCTTCCCGCCTGCAGTTGAGGGGCAGACGGATATCCATTGATCTATTTGAGCATTCTGAATATCTTGCCGGTAGGTAACCTCCCCAGTTCTCTTGTCAATGTTTGTAAAAGCGTTTTGAAAAATAGTTTCCTTAAAGTCAACAAATTTTCCAGATACTCGGTCATGCTTCCACAGGATTCCATGTTTGCCGATAGAAAATACCAATTTCTCATCACCCCGATCTATAAGAACTCGCTCAAAGACTTCGTCTAAATCTAATGCCTCTGCCGGTACATGCTGAAAATGCCAACCGAGTTCGCCGTTATCAACATCGATCGCGACGGTCGAGTTGGTAAATAAACCGGCATCAAAAATTGACAGTGACCGACTGGCTGGCATCCATGGTTTTTGCTGAGCGGTCCCCCAATAAGTTAATTTAAGTTCTGGATCGTAGGAGCCCGTAATCCATGTTTCCCCGCCCGCCCGAAAAAGATCATCAATATCACCCCAGGTGTCCCCCCCTGGGGTCCCAGATTCGGCAATCGTATTAAATCGCCAGGCTAGCTCACCGGTAGTCGCATCGTGTGCGCTTATATAACAGTCTTCCTCGATAAACCGCGAACAACCTAGTAGTCCCTGAATTACTTTCCCGTCTGCAATGATCGGCCCGCTTGAGTTTCCAAACCCTTTAGATCCATCCGCAATTTCTACTTCCCATACCTTTTCGCCTGTGACTGCATCTAGAGCTAGAAGCCTTGCATCGGTCGTTGCCTGAATAATTTTATCATCATAAATNGCAATGTTTCGCATNTCTTCACTATCGAANGGTCCAGCATGATGCTCCCAAATAAGCTCACCTGTTTNACCNTCTAGNGCTTGGATTATATTGCTGGTGTTAATGAGATATATGACCCCATTGTAGNCAATAGGGGCGGGTTCNCCGTCGCCCTCGTGCATATTCCACATCCACTCAAGACGAAGGCTTCCAACGTTCTCTGAGTTAATTTGGTCGAGTTCTGAAAAACTCCATGCCTGATAGTTTCCGCGCATCATTAACCAATCATCCGGCGAAGGGCTCGAGAGCATTGCGTCCGTGACTGGAGAGAAGTTTTTGACTTTTCCGGGCGCTACCACACCGGTGGGTCGATCCGGCTCTACTCTCTGCTGAGTCAGAGCGGGGTTGACTCCNGGTATATTGGTCGCCATCGCATAATCTGCTNTCTCATCGAGCGCCGGATTTAAGTCAGCAACACCGTTGGTCCTCATAACGTGAGCAACGATCGACCAGTAATCTTCATCACTGATGCCAGCATTACCACCCGGAGGCATATTGGATTTAAGAAAGTTAAAAAACTCATAAGGAGACTGCCTNCCGTAACTTCCTAGAAATCCCCCACCACTTAGCATGGGTCCAAGCGCGGAACCTTGTAGGTTGGTTCCATGGCACGCTCCGCAATTAGTTGTATAAGTTTGTGCGCCAGCGTCAGCTTGGTCAGAAAAAGCAATGAGTGAAGCCTCTTCATTATCGAGCGAAGCGTCGTTTGCGGAAGCTGTTTGAACGTTATCAGCCGTCTCGGTTCCACAGGAAACAAGAAATGACAAAAGTGACATTTTCAGAAGTAATTTAAACATATTCATATCTCCCAACCCCAGCATGGCGTTTCAATTAGTTTTAATCCTCGGGCAACGAAAAAACGTATAGCGCGTTGCCAGAACTTGGATAAGTAATCTCGGTGGCGATGACTCCCGGAACAACCCGAGGGCTTGTTCCGCCCAAAGCTGTCGTAACTGCTATATATTGCTTGTCGTTGACAGCAAATGAAACTGGGTGGCCTTGAACTGAGGTCCCCAATCGGGTCTCCCAGAGCACTTCACCAGAGTTGACATCTAACGCTTTGAATCGACGATCGAGGTCGCCAAAAAAGATCAGGTCTCCCCCCGTGGAAATTGTCCCGGTGTGAAGTGAGGCTCGCTGTTGATGACTCCACACTTCTTCTAATGTATCTGCGTCGTAAGCACCAACCTTGCCCAAGTTGCCATTGGTTCCCGGCATTTCAAAAAATTTCCGACTCGCACCAACTCCGCCACCACCCTGCACCAGTGCTACTTCTCGAGCTGCATTTTCAAGACAAGTTTGGCTGAGAGGTGCGACGATTAAACCAGAAGGAGGGTGATAGGTCATCGAGTGCCAATCTTTGCCTCCAGCGCTTGAAGGACAAGCAGAAGTCCACTCATTAAGTTGGGCATTTTGTATATCTTCTCGGTAAGTAACAGTCCCGTTTTCTGGGTCGATATGTGTAAAAACGTTTTGAAACATAGTTTCAGTGTGTTTTAGAAACTTTCCGCTGACCCGATCATTCTTCCAGAGGATACCGTGCTTACCTAGAGAAAAAACTAGCTTTTCATCGCCCCTGTTTANCAGTACCCGTTCAAAAACCTCATCAAGGTCTAGAGCTTCGGCNGGGACGTGCTGGAANTACCAGTCTAGTTCTCCGCTGTCAACGTCAACAGCCACGGTAGAATTTGTATATAGGCCGTAATCAAATATTGTCATGTGGCGTGATACCGGCACCCAAGGTTTTTGTTGTGCTGTTCCCCAGTAGGTTAGCCGTAGATCAGGGTCATAGCTTCCCGTAATCCAAGTATCTCCACCCGATCTGAACATATTGTCTAGACCGCCCCACGTGTCNCCGCCNGGCTCTCCCATTTTTGCTACTGTAACGAANTGCCANAGCAGNTCTCCGTTGTTTGCATCGTATGCNCTGATGTAGCAGTCCTCTGAGGTATAGCGTGTNCAACCTGCCAAACCNGAAATGACCATGCCATCAGCGACGATGGGGCCGCTTGAGTTCGAAAAACCCTGACGGTTATCAGCAATCTGTGTTTCCCAGACTTTATCGCCGGTTTTAGCATCAAGAGCAACAACCCGTGCATCAGTTGTGGACTGAATGATCTTGTCGTCATACATCGCTATGTTACGCATATCTTGACGATTTGCAGGCCCAGTCCAATGCTCCCAAATCAATTCNCCAGTTTCTCCATCTAATGCCTGAACTANATTCCCGGGATTGATNAGGTAGACGATTCCGTTATATACAAGAGGTGCTGGCTCAGAATCNCCTTCGTGCATGTTCCAGACCCACTCAAGCCTCAGNTTCTTGACGTTTTCTGTATTAACCTGGCTCAACGGGCTNTAACTGTGTGCGTAAAAATTNCGTCTNTGCATCGGCCAGTCTTNAGGGTTTGGGTTGCGNAGTNTTTNCTGTGTTAATGGTTTGAATGGGACNAANTCCTCAGTATTGCCGCGCACAGTNAGNCCTGNCGGGGCAGGGGGTTCTNANCGATNGCGCTGAGCTACCNNNTGTGNAATATTGTCTGCAATTTGAAAGTCCGAAGTNGCTGTAATTGCTTCGTTTNTCTCGNCTACTCCATTTACTTTCAAAATATACGCAACGATATTCAAGTAGTCTGAATTACTTATGTTTTCATTACCNCCTGGTGGCATATTTGCNTGAATATTGCCNAGCAGAAGAGCAGGTGTTTGTGTACCCCATCTCTGAATGAAGGTGNAGCCACTCAGTAATGGACCTAACGTGGATCCNTCGAGATTCGTCCCATGNCAGGTCGCGCANTTACTANNATAAAGTTCAGCGCCAGTCGGNCACCTGGTTATCAAAGGTTAGTGTTGAAACTTCCGCCNANGTCTNTATGGCGGNTTCTNANTCNAGANTNNTATTGTCNCTGCAAGCNANTAGNGANGTGGTAANTAGNCCAAAAAGAAACAGTTTTATTAGTTGTAATTCTTGAGGGATGACCATAGGAATAATCCGGTTTTATAAGTCTGAAAAATGACTACGTAAAAAGACCCAACCGCGCAACTCCCCTGGGGGGTTGCTCTCGGAGTGAATTTGAATGTAAAACTCGTTATTGTTAAGAGCTTCAACTTGCTCGTCCGACAAAGATAGGGTTCCGGTAACAGAACCTTCGGTAGATTGAGAAACCTCTAAGGTATAAATAACTGGTCCGGGTTGAGCGGGAGGCCCATTATGTATATGGGCGCCAGTTGCAGCAGAACTTATTCCAAAAAAATTACCGTCAACGGTGAGCGAGTTGCCATTTAGTGTCAAGATCACTTCGCCCTCTCCCAGAATTGTGGTCACGGTTTGAGGGGTCGTTGGCATAGGTGAAAGCCTAGCTCTGTAAATTTCTTGAGCTTGGATATTTGTCACAAACAGAAAGCTGCCGGCTATCAGCGCTAGTAATAAATTTCGGCCGAGTTTCATAAACACCTCTTGGCTCTAATTGTTAAAGAATAGGGCTCCAAAACTATCAGGAAAGCACGAGGTATTGCAATCACCGGTAGAAAACTATGACAAAATTCAGTCAGTTACTGAGTTGACCTCTCTTTTGATTATCGACATTCGAAATTTTCCGCGACCCAATTTATGCGATCATTTGCAGCTTCAATTGGGCCAACATAATCCGCTTGTTTTGGATATGCACAAACAGGCCGTTGATTGTCGACTTGACCATCAGTGACATGTTCGGCGATCACAAAGTCAGGAGCGATACCCTTTTCGACCCAATCTACCATCGGGACAAGTTTATCCCAGGTATTCGGACCCGGGCCTCCGGCGCAATGTCCCATACCAGGAGCCATAAAAAGGCGTGCGTCCTTGCCAGCTCTAGTTATGTCTCCATCGAATGTTGCGTCAACCATATCCTCGAAATAATCGACTGTATCCTCGCCTACAATAAGAGTATCTACCCATCCGTGGTATATGATTAATTTACCGCCATGATCTTTCAGAAACTGACTCAAATCGGGGTCCGTTGCATCGGTAATCGATTTCATTAAATCTCCTTTGCCGGAATAAAAATCATTAATATCATAGTCTTTCCAGTGGAATTCGGGGAATGGGCCGGTGATTTTTGCCTCATAACTATAGTCGCGTACATCTGGTACGGTCCTTCCTGGGTCATTTTCATAAAATAAATAATTCATATGATCGCCAGCGACTCCAACGAGCTTTGAAGGACTCATGTTGTTGCCTTCATGCGGGATATAATAACCAGCCCAGCGAGGTTCTGAGCCAAAAGCTTTGCCGGGATAGACTTCTCTTCCTGAATCATCGACGGGGCCGCTGTACAAATCTGTTAT
>PAWK01000020.1 GCA_002714195.1 Gammaproteobacteria bacterium
TTACACTATATGGGTTGTTCGACCTTTTCTAACTTTACCGTGNTACCTGANATTGCTCTAGCTAAGGTAAGAAGTGATGCCCCGTTCGATAAGATTTNTTACATAGGCTGNGGAGTNACAACTGGTGTTGGTGCCGTTGCTTTTGANGCAAGAGTTGAGCCAGGAAGCACAGTTGCGGTATTTGGTTTAGGGGGTATTGGGCTAAATGTAATCCANGGCGCNCAAATGGTTGGAGCAGACCGAATCATTGGGGTAGACATTAATCCTGCTCGAGANAAACTCGGTAAAAATTTTGGTATGACTGATTTTATAAATCCACAAGAAATGAACAACGTCACAGAGGCTATAATTGACCTGACAGACGGTGGTGTTGACTATAGCTTCGAGTGTATCGGAAACGTGCGCACCATGAGAGATGCCTTAGAGTGTTGTCATAAAGGTTGGGGAGAATCCTATATCATCGGAGTCGCGGGGGCCGGTCAAGAAATCGCAACTCGACCATTCCAGCTGGTCACAGGCAGATCGTGGAAAGGCACTGCATTTGGCGGAGCTCGAGGTCGCACGGACGTGCCGAAAATAGTAGATTGGTATATGGATGGTAAGATCCAAATCGACCCTCTTATCACGCATACTATGGCCCTGGATGATATTAATAACGCGTTCACTATGATGCATAATGGNGAAAGCATACGATCAGTAGTTGTATATTAAACACCTCAGTTTGGAAATTATTCTATGAAATATTTACACACGATGGTTCGAGTTTCGGACATCGACCGCTCACTGGATTTTTATTGCAATAAGCTCGGTTTGAAGGAAGTAAACCGATATGAGAGCAAGGAAGGTCGATTTACATTAGTTTTTCTTTCAGCGCCAGGTAATGAAGCGGCACAGGTCGAGCTGACCTATAATTGGGACGCAGAAGACTATGAAGAAGGGCGAAATTTTGGGCATCTCGCATATGCAGTGAGCGATATATATAGCACTTGCCAACAGTTAATGGATGGAGGCGTGGTCATCAACCGCCCCCCTAGAGACGGCAGAATGGCTTTTGTTCGCTCGCCAGATAATATCTCAATTGAACTTCTCCAAGATGGTGATCCGTTACCTGCCGAAGAACCGTGGATAAGTATGGAGAACATCGGTAAATGGTAGACGTTACTTGAGCAAGTCAGCATGCTCGATTATGATATCTCCCCCGTAACACTGCAGCTCGCTACGGCAATGTTTTTAGGGAAATCAAACTTTACCTCTTATCGGAAAATCAATAATGCAGTTACTGGATGGCAAAGCTTGTTCGGAAGAAATTCGGAAAGAAATTAAGAAGGAAGTCGAGAACATAGTTTCGAATGGTAGGCGGCCTCCGCATTTAGCAGCTGTATTGGTCGGAAACGACGGTGCAAGTCAAAACTATGTGGCGTTCAAAGTCAGGGATTGCGATGAGGTAGGCTTCGATTCTACGACCATCCGAATGGACTCGTCTAGCACAGAGCAAAAACTACTTGATAAAATTATTGAATTAAATCAAGACTCTTCCATTGATGGGTTTATAGTCCAACTTCCACTGCCGGCGCATATCGACGAAAATAAGGTGATTCTTACTATTAGCCCTAAAAAAGACGTTGATGGATTTTGCCCAGAAAACGTCGGTAATTTAAATTTAGGACTGCCAACGTATATTTCTGCCACTCCAAACGGAATAATGGAATTATTAAGAAGGTATGAAATAAAGACCGAGAGCAAACATTGCGTTGTGCTTGGCAGAAGCAACATCGTCGGAACACCTATGGCTATCCTAATGTCTCGGAATACCGAACCGGGAAATGCGACAGTCACTCTAGCTCATAGCCGTACCAAAAATTTGAAACAGCTTTGCCTGACCGCTGATATACTAATTGTTGCAATTGGTAAAACCGAATTTGTGACCGCTGATATGGTTAAGGAAGGTGCGATCGTCATAGATGTAGGTCAAACACGAGTACCCGATAATACAAAAAAATCTGGTTTTCGAAACGTCGGTGATGTCGACTTTCAAAATGTTAAAAACAAATGTTCCTATATTACCTACGTTACAGGTGGTGTAGGCCCAATGACTAGGGCTTCGCTTTTACAAAATACTTTAAAGGCCTACAAAAGAAACAAAGGTGCTTAAGATGTTCGAATTGTTACATCCCCTTCCCCCTGACCCAATTCTCGGACTTAACGCGGCGTTCAAAGCCGATACCAATTCAAAGAAGGTAGATTTAGGCATAGGAGTCTACAAAGATGAAGAGGGCAATACGCCGGTCATGAAGGCTGTCAAAGAAGCAGAAAAACGCATTCTAACCTCGCAAGCCACCAAAGCGTATATCGGCCCCACAGGCGCCCCCGCATATAACGAGGCGGTTGCTGAATTAATTCTAGGGCCCGCTCTAAAAACAAGCTTGGGAGGCCGACGGATCACAATGCAAACGCCAGGTGGCTGCGGTGGTTTGCGAATTGCAGCAGAGTTCATAGCTCAAGCTAACGGCGGGGCAACCATTTGGGTTAGCGATCCAACTTGGGCCAATCACAAACCACTAATTGGTTCTTCAGGGCTAAAGTTCAATTCGTATCCTTATTACAACTACGAAACACATTCCGTAGATTTTGATAGCATGATGACTACATTAGCCCATGTCCCTAAAGGGGATGTAGTCCTGTTGCATGGCTGTTGTCATAATCCTAGCGGAGCCGACCTGACACCCGATCAGTGGCAATCAATAAGAGACCTTGCTCTAAAACAAAATTTTACAATATTCATTGATCTCGCATACCAAGGTATGGGTGATGGACTCGAAGATGACGTAATCGGTGTGCGCCTCCTTGCAGAATCAGTACCTGAATTAATTATTGTAAGTTCTTGTTCAAAGAATTTCGGACTCTACAGAGAAAGAACTGGAGCAATAACCTTAATATGCCAAAATGAAAGAGAAGCAAGTGCTGCAAGCACATTAATTGCAGCTGCAGCTAGGGCTAATTATTCCATGCCTCCAGACCATGGTGCAGCAATTGTCCAACTTATTCGCGAAGACCCTACTCTGAACTTAATGTGGCAGGAAGAATTAAAAGAAATAAGAAATCGCATAAACGGGCTTCGGATTACATTTGCGAATCGCTTGACAGAATCTGGCGCACAGCATGACTTCAGTTTTATTCAGAAAGAAAAAGGAATGTTTTCTTTTCTAGGAATAACTAAGAATCAGATTCAAAAGCTCATCAATGAATACGCAATTTATCTTGTAGACTCAAGCCGAATTAATGTCGCAAGTATTAACGATGGTAATATAAATTACGTAACAAACAGCATCGTCGAAGTAATATCAAAGGAATAGAGTCAAGTATTCAAGAAACTCTTGTTTATTACACCGTATTTTTCGAGATTTTTTGTCTAATCGATTTTGCAAAATGACGCAAGGCAGTCTCGGTAGCGTCCCAGCTGATACAAGCGTCTGTCACTGAAACACCTGGGCGAATTTCATTCAAATCATCTGGAATAGGCTGATTTCCCTCTTCTAGATTACTTTCTAGCATTACACCAATGATAGACCTATTTCCTCCGACAATTTGTTTTGCAACCTCATCTAAAACATCCAATTGTCTTAAATGATTCTTTTTTGAATTCCCATGACTACAATCAATCATTATATTTTCGGTGATGCCTGATCGCTGTAGTTCTTCTTCACAAATTTTCACATTCGTAGCATCATAGTTGGGGGTCTTTCCACCTCTAAGTATAATATGGCAATGCGGATTGCCTTCGGTCCGAAAGACTGCGACTTTTCCATCATCTGTGATAGATATAAAACTATGATTTGCCGAAGCTGACCTTATTGCATTTATTGCAACAGAAATCTCACCGTCAACATTGTTCTTAAAGCCAACAGCAGAACTTATACCACTAGCAAGCTTCCTGTGTGTTGGAGACTCCGTAGTGCGGGCACCCACTGCAGTCCAGCTGACTAGATCCTGTAAATATTGAGGCGAAATAAGATCTAGAGCTTCAATTCCAATTGGTAATCCAACGCGCGCTATATCCAGCATAAGTTTTCTTCCAATGCGAATGCCTTGATCTATTTTATGGGAACCATCTAAATGTGGATCATACATCAATCCCTCCCAACCAACCGATGTTCTTGGTTTTTCAAAGTAAACACGCATCACTAATAATAGTTCATTAGCCAACTCATCTGACAACGGTTTCAGTAGGTTCGCGTATTTAATTGCTTCAGCCGAGTTATGGATAGAACACGGACCGACAACTACAATAACTCGGTTGTCTTTACGCTCGAGGATTTCCTTAACTTGCCTTTGGCCACGTTTTACCGTATCAAGGGCTTTACCCTCTAATTGATATTCATCCTTAATCTGACCAGGAGAAGGAAGCTCGTCATATCCAGTAATATGAACGTTCTCTACTTCTTTATTTCTGTTTTCCATGTGTTTTTTCAACCCAAACTATAGGGGGGCGGATTATGCTGTAATTAACCTAAAAGTTCAAAATTATGGTATGTTTTTTCAAGAATTAACTAATTTTCAAGCGAACTTAAAATATGCCGAAAGTAAACGAGCTGAAGAAGGGTATGGTGGTGGAAATTCGGGGCACACCTCATATNGTGAAACAACTTGAAGTAAAGTCCCCCTCCTCCAGAGGCGCAGTTACACTTTATAAAGTTAGATTTTTAAATCTTCAGACCGGCTCTAAGCTAGACTCTTCATTTAAAGGGGGTGAATTATTGCCTCAAGCAGACTTTGATCGAGTCCCGGTTCAATATAGTTATTGTGATACTGACACATTTTATTTCATGAATATGGATAACTTTGAACAATATGAGGTGACTCGAGATAAGCTTAGTGATCAGCTGCCCTTCTTATCTGAGCAGCAAGAAAATATCTTCGCCCTAGTCTCAAGAGAGAAAATTCTCACTATCGAATTACCTCAATCTGTGGATCTTTGTATAAGCGATACCGCACCCGCAATCTCTGGATCATCAGCAGCAAGCCGTACTAAAACAGCCAGGCTTTCAACTGGTTTAGAGATTCAAATTCCGGAATATTTAAAGCCTGGAGACTNAGTGCGAGTCAACACTATAACTGGAAAATACATGTCAAGAGTATAAATTTTAATATTAAGTGTTGTACGCGGAGCAGGCTATAAGGGGCGGTATTACAAAAAGTTGGNTGATTACTTTCGAATGAAATAACCAAGCTTTAAGAAATTTATTGAATGATCTATAACCATATTATTACGCATCATAAATGTGTGGGTTACCGGCAAGATAATATGGTCACTCATCCCTTGGACTTTAGTACTCTCTACCGTAACAACACTGTCATTCGGACGATTTAAGAAGAAAAACCCTAAGGGAGTGATATTTCGCGTGCCGGCTATCACACCGACCTCGTAGAAAACAGGGCCTAGCTCCCGCAATATACTGTCCGCGCCGGTCCCAAGTCGAGAACCCGTTGGCCCTAACAAAGAAAACCCTGGAACNGGTTTTAATCTATCAACTAACTCACTGCCTTGATTCGGAGGGCCAAGCATGACGACCCTACCAAGATTGTCTAAATCCCGCTCTTCAAAAAAATAACGGACAAGAATCCCTCCTAACGAATGTGTTATGAAGTGTATTTTNTCTGACTTGGTTTCTAAGCACTCTTCGATACCGCGACTTACAGCATCATGCGAAAGAAAATCAATGTTGTGCTTACGGGACGAATAATTAATGTTAGCCACAGAAAAATCTGCCTCGATTAACTTGTTCTCTAGCTCACCCATCGAATTTGAAATTCGAGCAAGACCATGCAGCAAAACGACACAGTCTTTTGCGAAAACTGAGCTTGCGGAAATCAATACCAGGAGAAANATTAAACTTTTGAATATTTGATGACTAGTCACTACATTTCCAGCAAATATCAAAGCTCGCAAAATTCGACTCACCACATTTCTCGCACAACCATTCACTCCCCTCGTCAAGCTCATGATTTTCAATTAACTGAATAATTGATAAAGCATGTCGGGCGTCTAAGGCTTGTTCCACCCAAACTTCGGGCAGACATTCGTTTATTGGTATTTCTCCTCCAACCGAGTAGAGTCTCTCATTTTTCACCANCGAGCGAATCCCGTGCTGCTCTAAAACGTTTCGAAAATGCCACGCAATGGCGATACTATCAGCGGTATAAACTTTTTCCATTGGTATCAAGTCTTTCTCTTTTAACCCCAATAAGCTACCGCTGGATGTGTGTCCAACGCAAGCCTAAGAGATATAATGAGATAAAATAAATAGTCACCCCTCCAAAAACTAACACACTTAATTCAAGAATCTGCGTCCCAGCTGACCAACTTAGCCATGTGGTTAATTCATTCGAGCAAACAACAAGAAATAAACATAGTACTAAATTTGCGATTAATATTTGAATTGAATACAAAACCCAACCTCGCTGAAAGTAGAATACTTTCTCTCTAAAAAGCCCAAAAAACAATAGACCTGCATTTAGAAACGCAGCGAGACTAGTCGCTAATGCGAGACCAATATGAGCCATACCATTCAAGTAAAACACTACATTCATTATCATATTACTAGCCATTGCGATAATTCCAATTCTCACAGGCGTCTTTGTATCCTGCCTTGAAAAGTACCCTGGAGAAAATATCTTTATNGCCATAAANGCTATTAATCCAAAGGCATATGCACGCAAAGATCCTGATGCTGAGACAACATCGNTTGTAGTAAAATTTTCATTTTGAAAAAGAGTTATCAGAAGAGGCTCTGCCAATAAAACTAGTCCAAGAGTTGATGGCAAAGCTATCAAGCAGACAAGCCNAAGAGCCCAATCCAATGTCTCTGCAAACTCTTTTNCAGAAGACTCAGCATGTTTTCGAGACAAGGTGGGTAAAATGACCACAGCGATGGCAATACCAAAAGTTCCTAAAGGTAGTTCCATTAATCTATCTGAAAAATAAAGCCAAGAAATACTACCGGTCACAAGTAGGGACGCAATAAAGGTATCAAGAAGTAGATTAATTTGCGTGACTGATACTCCAAAAAGGGCTGGAATCATTAATTTTTTGATACGAACCAAGCCTTCATGCGATCTACTTAATTTTGGAGTAGCGAGCAGGTTAATTTGATGTAGAAATGGCAGTTGAAAGAGTAATTGCGCAAAGCCAGCAATTAGGACCCCCCAAGCCAACGCTAGTTCGGGAGTCTTCAGATGCGGTGCTAGAAGAAAAGAACTCCCGATCAGCATCACATTCAGAAGAGCTGGTGTGAATGCTGGTACCGCAAATTTTCCATAGGCATTAAGAATTGAACTACAAAGTGCCGCNAGAGAAATTANCAATAGNTAAGGAAATGTAATCCGAAACATTTCCACAAATAGAGAGAATTTTTGTGGTTCATCAGTAAACCCATAAGCGATTGGGAATCCTATCCAGGGAGCGGTCAGAATGACAAAAATGACAAAGAGAAACAAAAACCCACCAAGGCTGGCAGCTACGGAATTGATCAAAGTTAAGACTTCTTTATGAGATTTTTTCGAGCGATACTCGGAGAGCACTGGAACAAACGCTTGATTAAAAGCTCCTTCTGCAAACAAACGGCGCAGAAAATTAGGTATCTTNTTAGCGAGGAAAAAAGCATCTGCAGCATCTGTAACACCAAACACACGCGCAATAACTATATCCCTTGCAAGTCCTAAAATTCTAGAGAACATCGTCATGGAGCCGGNGACGCTGCTCGCTTTTAGCAAGCCTTCTTCCGAAGAACTAGGATTCATATCTTCAGCTGNGCCACTCTCNGTTCTTCTTCCGTTCATTACAAGTCCACTTTTTAGCTGCCATATATTTCTAAGCTTCCGCCATAGATTCCATACTAATTCTAGGATACCTTGATTGTACTATAANGGACAAAATTAGATTACCTTCATCAACATAGCTTTTCTTAAGTCAAATCTTCNGACGTAAGTGTCCAAACTATTGACATCAACTATCTAAAACGGCATAGTGNCGGCCCTTTTAAGTAGTACTTATACCTANTAGNTGNTTTTCTAAGGCATAGACTAAAACAGAATAACTGAATGGCGAGAAGGAGGTTATCTTGGCAAATTCTCCACAGGCAAAAAAGAGAGCTAAACAAGGCGAATCAAGACGTCGTCATAATACCTCTTTCCGATCGATGGTCAGAACGACAATTAAGAAAGTAGACTTAGCCATCGAAAGTGGGGATCATTTGAAAGCCTCTGAAGCTTATAAAGATGCTGTGCCAATTATCGACCGAATGGCAGACAAGGGTATCATTCATAAGAATAAAGCTTCTCGTCACAAAAGTCGGTTAAATTCTTCCATAAAAGCGCTACAATCATAGAAAATTAGAAAAGAAAAAAAGCCCGCTCAACTGTCGATAAGGGAAAACATTTAAACTAATACCAAATTATCTCGATGGATAATTTCTTCATCCCCAGAGTAACCTAAAAGATCTAAGATTTTTTCGCTAGCTTCTCCGCGTATCTTATTTACCTCTTCACTATCATAGTTGACTAGGCCTCTAGCTATTTCATTACCTTTTGAATCAACACATACCACCACATCACCACGAGAGAATTGTCCCTCGGCAATTTCAATGCCTACTGCCAAAAGACTTGTACCCGAATTTTTTAGTACTTTAATCGCACCCGAATCAAGTTGAAGAGTACCTTTTACCGTTAGCTGACCAGCAAGCCATTGTTTACGCGCAGCTATAGGCTCGCTATCCGCATACAATAGACTACCAATTAATTCGCCCGCTGAAAATTTGAGCAGCACATCTGAAATTTCACCATTCGCTATTACCGTATCCGTGCCAGACCGAGCTGCCAACTTTGCAGCAGAGATTTTAGTTAGCATCCCTCCTCTACCTAATTTGGTACCCTTGCCTGCAACTTGAAGTAACAATTCATCATTTGCAGAAGCCTCTGGAATTAAATTACTGGAGGTATTTAAACGAGGATCTTCTTCATAAACACCATTTTGATCCGTAAGAACAATCATAGCTTCGGCGCTAATTAGATTCGCAACAAGAGCAGCCAGCGTATCGTTATCACCAAAACATAACTCTGCTGTCGCGACAGTATCATTCTCGTTTACAACCGGGATAACGCCCATATCAAGAAGGGTAGTTAGCGTCGTGCGAGCATTAAGATAGCGTGTTCTATCACTCAAATCTTCATGGCTCAATAATATTTGAGCAGTATGCACATTATGATTCTTAAAGAAACTCTCGTAAATTTGTACCAAGCCCATCTGACCAACAGCTGCTGCCGCTTGTTGTAAATGCATTTCTTCTGGTCTAGTTTTTAAACCTAGGCGAGAGACTCCTTCTGCCACTGCGCCAGAAGACACAAGTACTACTTGTTTNCCTTCTCCATGCAGACAGACAATCTGCTCCACCCAGTGTAAAATTCTTTCTTGATGCAATCCNAGGCCATTATCAGTAACCAAAGAGCTACCAACTTTAATGACCAACCTCTTGGCGTTCTTTATTTTTTGCCTGATCATACGATTATCAAAACCTTACGCCTTTATTCAAGCATACCATTCTCGTAAACTCCTGAAGATTCAGTACTCTCTATCTTCTTTCTAATCTCAAAAGCGAGCAATTTTTCTTTCTCATTTTGTTGAACTCGATAATCCTCTGAGTCCTTCAGTTTTTGTCGATGATTTTCAACCCTTTCCATCAGTGCTCTCATTAGCGGAGGGCAGCCGTCATTGTTGATAGCCGAAATTTTATAGATTGGTAGCTCCCAATTTAACTTTTCCCGCAGATCTTCCTCTAATCGCCTGATCATATCTTCTGACAGTAGATCTACTTTATTAATTACTAACCACCTTTCCTTATTCGCAAGGGTAGGACTGAATTTTTCTAATTCGCTTATTATCTTCTTTGCCTCGTCAGCTGGATCTGATTGATCCGCNGGNAAGGCATCAACAAGATGAAGCAACAAACTNGTTCTCGATAAATGTCTTAGAAAGCGGAAACCTAANCCAGCACCGTCTGATGCACCCTCTATTAATCCAGGGATATCCGCTATGACAAAATTTCTTTCCAGGTCGACTGAAACAACACCTAAACTGGGAATCAAAGTTGTAAAAGGGTAATCGGCAACTTTAGGTTTTGCCGCAGATACAGACCGAACCAATGTAGATTTACCTGCATTCGGCAAGCCCAATAGGCCTACGTCCGCTACGAGTCGAAGCTGGAGTTGTAATGTCCTTTCTTCTCCCTCACTTCCCTTAGTAATTTTTCGTGGAGCCCGATTTGTGCTNGATTTAAAGCGGGCATTACCGAGGCCGTGATACCCACCTTGCGCGACCTTGACGGGATTGTCCGGTATACGTACGTCAGCGATAAGCTCTTCGGTATTAGCATCTATCACGCTGGTCCCAATAGGAACCTGTATAACAAGATCTTTGCCTCGTGAGCCCGTGCAATTACTTCCCTGCCCGGCCTTACCAGATTGAGCTCGATATCTAGGCTGAAACCGAAAATCTACCAGCGTATTCAGAGCGACATCTCCTACTAAAAAAACACTTCCCCCATCACCACCGTCGCCTCCATCCGGCCCCCCTTTTTCAATATATTTTTCTCGACGAAAACTAAGGCAACCACTCCCACCATCACCCGCCTCTACTATTATTTCTGCTTCATCTACGAATTTCACGATTTCACCATCAAAGCCAGCTCTGAAAACGAAAAAAGCCCCGTCGAATGACGAGGCTTTTAAAGAGTGCAACCTAAAACGATAGTAGCCTACTCGACGTTCACAAATTTTCTACTATTTGGCCCCTTCACTGCAAACCTAACAACACCAGAAGATTTCGCGAAAAGAGTATGGTCTTTGCCACACCCAACGTTTTCACCAGGGTGAAACTTAGTTCCGCGCTGCCTAACTATAATGTTGCCCGCATCAACCCGTTGACCACCAAATAATTTGATTCCCAGACGTTTGGATATCGAATCTCGTCCATTATTCGTGCTACCACCAGCCTTTTTATGCGCCATGACTACTCCTTAGCCTCAACCTTTGAATCATCAACCTTTGCTTTTGCTTTTGCTTTTGCTTTTGCTTTGACCTTGATACCCGTAATTTTAACCTCAGTAAAAAACTGCCTATGCCCCTGTTTCTTTTGAGAGTGTTTACGACGTCTGAACTTTATTATCTTTACTTTATCAGCGCGCCCCTGCCGTGTAACTTCGGCTTCGACTTGAGAGCCGTCTACGTAAGGAGTCCCAATCTTCACTGACTCTCCTTCACCGACAAGTAAAATTTTGTCAAATTTTACTTTATCACCGGCTGCAGCATCCAGNTTCTCTAGCTGCAGAATCTCGCCTTCTGCAACCCTATGTTGCTTGCCACCACTCTCAATTACAGCATACATTATTCTTTATCTCCGACACTGATGTACCGACTCAGAATCGCTACTAATACAAGTCGGCGGATTTTACGGTAACGCATTGATTGAAGCAAGCAAATTTAAGAATTTGATGCATGATTACACACCTTATTATCTCGANAGAACCCAAGTGATAAGACTAAACCCTNCGACTTGACAGCCTAAACAGTGGTCCATAGCATGCACACAATCCAACCTAATTGATTTAGTCTTTATTTTTATGATGTTCAACAGAATATTCAAATGTACCAAAAAATAAGAGAACCCGTAGAAAAGGATTTCCAGAAGGTTAATAAGTTCATCGTGGACCAGCTCCACTCAGAAGTTAACCTTGTAGAAAGTATCGGCCATTATATCGTCGAGGCTGGCGGCAAGCGCATGAGACCAATTTTGGTTCTGCTCGCAGCAAAAGGAAGTGGTATCGAAAGTGAGCTACATATTCCGATGGCAGCTGTCATCGAATTTATTCATACCGCAACGCTGTTGCACGATGATGTGGTNGATATGTCTCAATTAAGACGCGGCAGACCCACAGTCAATGCTGAGTGGAACAACCCCTCAAGTGTCTTAGTAGGCGATTTTATTTACTCNCGAGCGTTCCAGATACTCGTCAAAATCTCTGACATGAGAATTATGGAGATCATCGCTAACACCACTAATAAGATCGCAGAAGGAGAAGTCCTTCAATTAATCGAAAAGAGTAATCCTAAATCCTCAGAAGAAAGCTATATGAGAGTAATTACAAATAAGACTGCAATTTTGTTTCAAGCAGCTGCTCAGTGTGGATCAATTCTAGCCAAGTCCGATTCAAACATTGAGAAAGCGCTTCAGTCCTTTGGGATGGATTTAGGTATCGCCTTCCAATTAATCGACGATGTGCTCGATTTTTCCGGAAACGCTGACGAACTTGGGAAAAATGTAGGTGACGATTTGGCAGAGGGTAAATCTACCTTACCACTGATCTATGCATCGAGAAACGGGTCACCAACTCAGCGTGAGATTATTGCAAAAAGTCTAAAAGCCGAGAATCTGTCAAAAGTTATGCTGGAAAATGTCATCGAAATAGTACAAAACTGCGGAGGAATAGATTATACAAGGAAGTTGGCTGAAACTAGCGCGGAACGAGCAGCTACTCATCTTAATAGTCTGCCAGCATCAAAATACAGAGAATGTTTAGTAAAAATGGCTGAATTTTCCATAAATCGGAATATCTAAACTATCGTTGACTTACATTGCAGAATAGTTTGGACCTCCTCCACCTTCCGGCACTACCCACTGAATATTTTGTGAGGGGTCTTTGATATCGCAGGTTTTGCAGTGCACACAATTTTGAGAATTTATTACAAATTTCTTCTCAGCAGATTCACTCTCGACCACCTCGTAAACTCCTGCTGGACAATAACGCTGAGCAGGCTCCTCATACATTGGTAGATTAACCTCAATCGGCAATGAACTATCGCCAAGTTGCAGATGGCAAGGTTGATCTTCAGCATGATTAGTATTTGATAAAAACACCGATGACAGTTTATCAAAGCTTATCTCTCCATCAGGTTTAGGGTACTCTATTCGGGGACATTCTGAAGCCGGTTTTAGCTGACGATGATCCTCACTTTTGTCATGAAAGGTAATCGGAAATCGTCCAAAGAATATGTTCTGTTCTAAAAAAACCAAAGCACTACCTAACCAGAATCCAAACTTATGGAAACCAGCTGTAAAATTTCTGGAAGCATGAAGCTCCNTATAAAGGGACGATTCTCTAAATCTCCTATTAAAATCTGATGATTTATCAGGCAAGTCTTCTGAATCTAAAACTTCTAAGATTGAATCAGCCGCGAGAATTCCTGATCGCATTGCAGTATGACTACCCTTAATTTTTGCAGCATTAAGTGTTCCTGCATCACAACCAATCAACACCCCACCAGGAAAAGACATCTCGGGTAACGAGTTCAATCCACCCTTCACTAAAGCTCTTGCACCGTAGCTCACTCGCTTGCCGCCCTTTATAATATTACTTATTACAGGGTGATGCTTGAACTTCTGAAATTCATCAAATGGGCTTATGTAGGGATTGCTATAAGATAAATCCACGATTAAGCCTAGTGACACNTGGTTATTTTCCATATGATANAGAAAACCGCCACTNGATGGTGCTTTACTGTCNCCAATCATAGGATAACCCGCTGTATGAAGAACCACACCTTCCTTATGTTGATCAGCAGGAATTTCCCAAACTTCCTTAATGCCAATACCATAATGCTGAGGGTCACAATGTGCATCTAAGGAATACCTCCGGATGATTTCTTTTCCAAGGTGTCCCCTGCAGCCTTCTGCAAAAACTGTATACTTCGCATGAAATTCAAATCCAGGCTCATATGATGACTTCTGTTTACCGTCCGCATCTATACCCATGTCTCCTGTAGCAACACCTTTTACGCTGCCATCTTCGTTGTAGAGAATTTCTGCAGCGGCAAAGCCTGGGAAAATTTCTGCACCAAGATCAGCGGCTTTGTCACCCAACCATCTGCACAAGTTACCAAGCGAGATGATGAAATTACCATGATTCTGCATACTCTTTGGAACAATAAAATTGGGAAATTTAANAGATGAATTTTCANTAGGCAGGAAGTAGACCTCATCAGCTGAAACTCTTGTATTTAAAGGTGCCCCTTTTTCCTTCCAATCAGGAAATAATTCTTTAAGCGCTGACGGTTCGAACACCGCCCCAGAAAGGATATGCGCGCCTACTTCAGAGCCTTTCTCGAGCACACAAACAGTTATCTCTTTTTCCTGAGCTTTAGCTTTTTGTAATAACCGACAGGCTGTTGACAAACCAGCGGGGCCCGCACCAACAATAACCACATCAACAGCCATGGATTCACGTTCCATATTATTCCTCTACAAAGAAAATTGAGATCACCAAGGNAAANTCCTTTAACCTAATCCTTAGTTCGNAAAGGNNACTTGGCNCANNTTCTATTATCCTAAATTGACAGCCTCAGCGCAAAAATAACCCATCAAATCCATTACAAAAAATCACAATTCGACAAGAATCTGTCAATACAATAGCAAATATTGGGTTCATACTAATTTTTATTAGTAAGTTTGGCCTCGAAATCAAACTGCAACTGAACAGATGCACTGACCTAAATGCCTCATTACAGCCTCAAAAAATCTTTAGTTTCAATAGCACTAAGTTACTCGCTTGGCACCTTCAATTTTGTATTAGGTCAAGAAGCCAGCATATCCCAGGATGATGCTACTATTGTTTACCCAGCTTCATATTTCGCTCAGTATCAGCTCCTCTCGGTTAGCGATATGCTGGATCGGATACCTGGGATTAACGTAGCACGACAAGGCAGTGGAAACAGAGGAGGCCCTGGTAGCTCCCAAGGCTCCGGTAGACGAGGTCTTGGTCTCGGTGGTGACCAAGTCTTAATCAACGGACGACGAATCACAGGAAAGGAAAACGAAGGAAACAGTCAACTATCAAGAATTCCTGCTAACCAAGTAGAGCGTATAGAGATCATTCGGGGGACCTCGGGCGAGCTCGACGTTCGCGGGGCGACTCAACTTATAAATATCGTGCTTCTTGAAGCAGAATCACGATCATCAATCGCCTATGAGATCAACGCGGACCATCTTCATGACGGAGAAATAAAACCCGGAGCAAAACTTTCTCTGAGCGGACAAAATGGAAAACTCGACTATCTGATTAGCGGCGAAACTGAACCACGGTGGGAGAATAGAAAAGGATTCGAATCTAGTTTCCTGTCCAATGGGCAACCTAATGACACTGTCTTCCGTCGAACTATCACCGATCGACAACCTGTAACCTTCAGTTCTAATGTCGGCTACCAGATTTCAGGCGCAGATGTTGCTCACTTAAATTTTCAATACAACCAGAATGACGCGCCTGAAGAATTGGATCGCGTGATAACAGATTATTTGAACTCGCCATTCAGTATTAAATCGCAATTTGAAGGTATCAGTAATGAATCAGACTTCTGGGAACTCGGTGGAGATTATGAGCATACATTCAGAGGCGGCAATCGATGGAGAGGGTTATTTATAATAAACCGGAAAAAAGACGACCGAACAAGGGAACGTTTTGATTTAAACGAAAACAATCAGAAAGATATTTTTCTCAACACATTTAATCAGTATGAAGAAGAAATTTTCAGGACATCTTACTCTTTGAATCTATCACAAAATCAAGATCTCGAATTTGGTATAGAAAGGGCGCAAACGACACTTGAGTCATCCCTAAGACTTGGACTGTTGCCTGATGGCTCTATGGCATCAGAATTTGGTGGTTTGACCCCAGCTAATAGTTCAAATGCAGTTGTTCAAGAGGTTCGCTATGAAGGGTTTGCAATACACAATTGGCAATTCAATGAACGCATGAGTTTGGAGAGCACCCTGATTTATGAAGAATCTACCATCAAGCAATCTGGCGACATTAGCAAAGAGAGAGATTTCAGCTTCATACGTCCTAAAGTTGATTACCGATTTGATATTACACCCTCGCTTCAGCTTAGAGCGACCATAGAAAAAGACGTCGCTCAACTAAGCTTTAATGATTTTACTGCCAACATCCCCCCTATCGGAGACGATGATCAGAACACTTTTGCGGGGAATCCTGATATCCGACAAGAACAATCGTGGAGATATGACCTGAATCTTGAATACCGCTTCGATGAAGACAATGGGGTCATCAATACGAACATTTATTATCAAGATCTAGAGGATTTAATAGACCGGGTAGATGTTTCAACATCAACAGTTCTTCAATCTGCTAACGGGAATATAGGTGACGGAAAACGTCATGGAGGTAGTGTAGATTCTAGTTATCGACTCACTAGTTTTAATTTACCTCAATTATTGCTGACCGCCCGTCTTGAATTGGTAAACGGCTCGGCAACCGATCCGTTTTTGAATATAGAAAGGCCCTTGCAGAGGCAAGGAAAAGGAAGCTATCGCTATGGATTTCGTTACGATATGGGTAGCAGAAATATAAGCTACGGAGTTAACTTTTCGGGCACTTTTGACGGAGACCAACTAGTTTACGATATCGATAAAATCGAAGACTATTATATGGAAGACTTTATAATGGCCTTTTTGGAACTCCAGGGATGGGGAGGCTTGATTTATCGTTTTGAGGCCACAAATCCGCATGAACAATATAGGTGTAGAATCCGCACAAGATATACCGGGGGAACGATAGCCACGGGAAGCTTGAGCGAAATCGAAGATTCCTGCAGCCATGCCGGCGAAAAATATGCCATCAAAATCCGCGGAACATTCTGAACGCAGCAACACTGCGGAGTCTAATATTTTTGGGCGCAAAATCGTATAAGGGGTTTATCAGACCATCGCTTTAAATCCTAACTTAAAGCGGTTTAGTGAATACCATCATATGCTGCCAAGGTAAGAAATCTAAAGTTTCTGTCCATACAAGACCAAATACATCCATCTCTTTCCTAACTTGGTCCTGAGTCATTTTATGCAATGGACGAATAGGCACTGATGCATCCTCACCGCGATACTCAAGAAGGAAAATACGACCGCCTGGACGCAAGGCCTTGTATATACCATTTATCATTTCGAAGGGATGAGAGAACTCATGGTAAGCATCCACCATAATCGCAGCATCAATACTATCTAACTCCAGGTTAGGATCACTTACCTCGCCGAGCACACTTTCAATGTTACTCACGTTCTTTTCGCTTTTTTGATCCTCTATTAGTTGAAGCATTTCTGGTTGTATATCCACGGCTAATACCTTTCCATCTGGAATTTTTGAAGCAATTCGAAATGTAAAATAGCCTGAACCCGCACCGATATCTGCCACGACATGACCAGGCTCGAGTCTCATATTTTCGACCACATCATCAGGCATCTCCTCTCGGATTCGTTCTGGACGATTTAGCCATCCAGCCGCTCTATGTCCCATCACAAATGATATCTCTCTACCCATGTAGAATTTCCCGATTCCGGTAGTACGGCGTTCAGGAGCCTCAATATAACCGGGGTGCTCAGCAGCAACCGCTAACTTACTAAGCAATATGCAGTTGACTAACAACAGACAAATTAACCTACAATTAATTTTCATCATGGCTCCGTATCGCTTAACTCTAGAATCATTACAATAGAACTATTCTAATCGTATTGTAAACTACAGTAAAAAGATAAAACTATCCTTTGATAGTTCTCTCTAATGCTAAATACAATTAACTCACATAAAATTAATTTCTCTATCAAATGCAGGTCAGTAATATTATGCTAATCTTATGTTTATTGAACAATCGAGTAGAAATAATATGTCTGAAGTATTAAAAGGAATAAGAGTATTAGATTTTGGTCGTTATATTGCAGGACCATTCTGTGCGACGCTTTTAGGCGATTTGGGTGCTGATGTAGTGCGTATTGAAAAAGTTGATGGTAGCGAAGATAGATTTCTCTCACCAATTACTGAAGATGGAGCCGGTGCGCTTTTTATGCAGCTTGCGCGAAACAAGCAGAGCCTGACACTTAACCCAATGAAAACAGAAGGTCGCGAAGTCGTTAAAAAGTTGGTGGCGACAGCTGATGTTGTGGTCGCCAATTTACCACCGGACACACTAGAAACTCTCGGTCTGGATTACGAAAGCCTTACAGCTATAAAACCGGACATAATTTTAACCATGATTTCTGCTTTTGGGCGAGGTGGTCCTTACTCGAACCGAGTTGGATTTGATGGCCTCGGTCAAGCAATGTCGGGAAATATGTATATGTCGGGCACCCCAGATCAACCCATGAAAGCTTATGCTCCATTCATCGATTTTGGCACGGCAAGCCTAGCTGCATTTGGAACTATGTCAGCTCTTTTTGAACGGCAGAAAACAGGCAGAGGGCAGATTGTAGAGGGATCCCTATTTAACACCGCTCTGACGATGATGAACGGCACTGTGATAGAACAGTCCGCAATTCAGCGAAATAGAGTAGCAACACTTAATCGGTCACAAACTTCAGCACCCGCAGACACCTTCAAGACGAAGGACGGCTGGGTCCTTGTTCAAACGGTTGGAGGTCCACTATTCAAGAGATGGGCAGATCTTATGGGGGAAGATCACTGGCTAAATGATGATCGCTTTAAAACGGATATCTCAAGGGGTGACAACGGAGAGATAATTAGCGACAGACTAGCAACCTGGTGTGCAGAGCGCACCAGTAAAGAAGTTCTCGATGAAATGGA
>PAWK01000021.1 GCA_002714195.1 Gammaproteobacteria bacterium
AGAGAGTCACTCGACTCGAACTCAGGCTTGAAGGCTGAAATACAGATAAGAGAGGAAACCGAAAAACATTTACGCCTACATGAATCACAACTTGAACTCGCGTTAGAAGAGGTTCTTAAATCGCGCTCATGGAGAATTACCGGTCCGATTAGACGAATTGTGAGTCTCTTGAGAAAAGATCGAGGTATTTCAGAAAATTCGAACTTAGCAAATAACAAGACAAACGAACATATAGAAAAAACAGAAGCTATTGCTTCACAAGAAGAAAAAACTGAATCAGCGGGAAAAAGGAGTGATGCTGTATCTCAAGTAGAAAACACTAAATTTGAGCATGATGAAATGGCAAAGAAAGAACTTGAAGCGCTATTTAGATCTTCTAAAAGGCTAGTATTTCCAAAAGAAGGAGATATAAATCTTTCAATAATAGTTGTTCTATACAATCAAGCTCACCTTGGAT
Organism: Gammaproteobacteria bacterium; assembly: GCA_002714195.1. Classification (GTDB taxonomy): domain Bacteria; phylum Pseudomonadota; class Gammaproteobacteria; order Pseudomonadales; family Pseudohongiellaceae; genus UBA9145. The sequence goes on from PAWK01000021.1 coordinate 458, forward strand.
TACTATGCTTCAAATCTTTATTGGACCACGCTGATGTAAGATATGAATTAATCATTATCGATAACGCTTCTAAGGATAGAACTGAAGATCTTTTAGCGCGAGTTGAGAATGCAGAAATAATTAGAAATGATAAGAATCTAGGCTTCTTAGAGGCTGTTAATCAGGGCAGCGCGATTGCTAAGGGCAAATATATGTTATTACTAAACAACGATGCCATTATCGAAGAGAGCTCGTTATCAAATGCAATTCACACTATAGACAACGATACGGAAGTAGGGGCAGTCGGCGGAAGGATTCAATTAATTGACGGCACCTTACAAGAAGCGGGTAGCATTATTTGGAACGATGGTTCTTGCTTTGGTTATGGAAGAGGTGAAAACCCCGATGATCCGAAATTTATGTTCAGTAGACAGGTAGATTATTGTTCTGGAGCCTTTCTATTGTTCAGGAAAGCAGACTTTATCCGACTTGGTGGTTTCGATATGGATTTTGCTCCCGCATATTATGAGGAATCTGATTTTTGCATACGACTTCAAAAGTTAGGATTAAAAATTGTATACAATCCTCGTGTGAAAATTAAGCACTATGAGTTCGCGAGTTCAGGAAATATAGCTGACGCCTTGTCCTTGCAGAAGAGGAATCGAGGCACCTTCTTGAAAAAGCATAGCGATTGGCTCGTGACAAAGTATGCCCCGACACAGAAAAACGCTCTATTCGCGAGATCCGCGAATAATTTTCCGAATATATTGCTTATAGATGATAGAGTGCCTCATCCAGCTTTAGGATCTGGATATCCGCGATGCAGTCACATTTTAAACGGCCTGGCGAGCTTTGATTACAATGTCACTCTATTCCCCCTTCAGTTTCCAATCGATGATTGGCGGTCTTGCTATGAGACTCTTAATGATTCAATAGAAATTATTTTGAATAAAGGCAAGGCCGGCCTCAAAGACTTTCTCAGAAGTAGAGCCGGATTTTTCCAACACATTGTTATTAGTCGGGTCCATAACATGGAGGTTTTTGAAAATATAATAGGAGGCGATAAAAGCTTATTAGAAAATGTAAATATTATCTATGATGCCGAGGCATTGACTGCGTCTAGAGAGATACTTCGAAAATCTTTGCATGGCCAATATGTTAGCAAGAATCAACAAGTCGCGATGATAAGAGGCGAGATGGACAAATGCCGTATGGCAGACTCGGTGATTGCCGTCTCAAAACAAGAGGCAGAAACTTATAGGGATCATGGCATAAAGAATGTTCATGTGCTGGGTCATAGGATCGTTCCTAATCCTGGCAGCAATAACTTTATAGACAGGGAAGGTCTATTATTTGTTGGAGCGTTGAGAGATGACGGTTCGCCGAATGTAGACTCTTTGTTGTGGTTCTGTATTAACGTACTTCCATTAATTCAAGAGGAGCTAAAAATTAAGATCTATGTCGTTGGCGACCTCGGCGCGTCATCACTATTTACAATTCAAAAAGAGAATATTTCCTTCCTTGGCAAGGTGAAAGATCTAAATGTAATTTACAACCAATGCAGAGTCTTTATTGCGCCAACCAGGTTTGCTGCAGGCATACCCCATAAAGTTCACGAGGCAGCAGCAAGCGGGATTCCCTGCGTCACGACAGGATTACTTGCTGAGCAACTCCAATGGACGCATGAAAAGGAACTCTTGATCGGAAATACATCTGAAAAATTCGCCGCGGAATGCATCCGTTTATATAGAGATCAAAGATTATGGGAAGATATACGTAAACATGGACTTAATGCGGTCAAAGAGGATTGTTCCAAAGCGACTTTTCGAAACAATTTAAAATCTATCTTTAGCTAGAGTAGACGAGCTAGACGATAGAAGATTCGCTGGAAGACCCCATGGCAGGATTTCATCTGACTCGAAATTCTCAAACAAAGCTTCTGATTTGAGTTTAAAGATTTACCAAAGCGATTTTGAAACTCAATCGCTTGTTCTGCAACATCAACTAAATGTCTATTTCTCCTAAAACCAAAGAGACGTAAACTAATCGTATCAGATGATACCTGTATTGTTTTAAATTCCTTAGCGCCAATTGTATTGTTTGCATGTTGTCTATATTTGACGAGTGGCAGATCGATAAATACTATTTGCCCAAATGCTGCGGCAGTGAGGGCTAACCACCAGTCGTGCATTATCGCCTTACCAGGAATTGGCAACACCCGCCGCGCAAGGTCCTCATTAAAAAGAGCTGTGCATCCCGTTACGAGATTACTCAGAACGATATTAGTAAACTTATTTCGTTTTATTTCAAGGCCTTGATATTTTATAAATGACTCTGCGATAACCGACTTTTCCTCATCAACTACAATAAGATCAGAATGAATCAAGATTGGTCTGCCAGGTGTTTTTCGCTCTGCAAATAGCATTTCCGTCATTTGTACTTCAAGTTTATTTTCTATCCAAACATCATCTTGATCGCATAGCATCATGTAAAGATGTGGCCATCCTAATGCTTCTTTTTCTTTCATTATGTATTGGATTAAAAGAAAAAAACTTTCACTGGGGCCAACGTTAGTCTGCCTGCCGGAAAACCTAAAGATTCTTCCCTGATTTTTGTCAACATAACGACTGACTATTTGTTTCGTAGAATCAGTAGAGCCATCATCCCTAATTATGATAATAAAATTAGAATATGTTTGACTGAGTAGCGAATCCAGCTGCTCTGCAAGAAAATCAGCTCCATTGTAAGTGGAGAGAAGGATCGCGATTTTAGGTGCTTTATCCATCTAAACTAGCAGCTTTGCATCTTTAATTCCCAAGAAAATGTTCTTGCAATACTCTTTTCTATCTGGAGAAGTAATTAATAGCCAAATTGTCTTGATGATGAATCTAATAATGTCACGATACTTCCATCCAGTTGGAGAGTAGTTCATGCCATACAAGTGAACTCGATTTCTAGAGGAAAAGTAAGAGCGCTGAGGACTATGCTGGGCAATAATACCAGCCCGAACAAATGGATTTGAGCTTCTTTCACCTATCGCATGATACAAAATAGCATCGTCAGTACCAACTAGCTCATATCCTTTAGACTTTGCTCTAAAACACCACTCTAAATCAACATTATCAATGAAATAACTTTCTTTCATGCCACCAATATATTTTAAGTTGCTTAAACAAAGCAAAGTTCCTGATGTGATCAAAAAATCAGCAAAATAGTGGGAGGTGCTTTCAGTAAATTTGACGTCTGAACGAAATATTAATCTGTTGAATAATTTAAAGCTTGTTTGGCGCATTGTTTGCGGATTTATGATTCTGGGTCCCACCGCAGCAACATCTGCTTCAGCTCTTCTTGTGACATCTCCATAAGCCCTTATCATCCTTTTTACAAACAAATCACATAAACTGCTATCTTGATCAAATAAAAATACGAACTCATAACTTTGCCTCAAAGACCAATTTATCCCAACATTTAAAGCCTTTGCCAGACCTTCATTCTTTTCTAAGCGTATAATTTTCCTACACTGTTTATAAACATTAATCGATTCAGCAATACTAGAAATCCCGGCCGTTCCATTATCAACTATTATGAAATCGGTCTCTTTGCTAAGCTGACCCACAAGTTCCAATAAAGCTGTTATATCAGGATTATAGGTAACTATAATGGCGCAACTACTTGATTGAAGTGAAGTCCCCATTTTATTAAAGGCCTTTTAATACTCCAGGTTTTCTCCAGGCACATCGGTAGGAATTGAAATTGACTCAAGCTTTCCGCGCGCAGAAATTAAAAAGTAAATTATTGAAAAACACCCGATGGTCAATCCAGTAACAACCCCAGCGTCCAAAATGCCTCGCCAAGGCTGAGGAAGTAATCTCACCAAAATCACAAAAATAACTATCAAGCCGGTTAACCCAAGAGACAGAATCTGCCTTCTCTTAGTAGCGTGTATATAGCCCATACAGTACACCGGAGCTAATAATATGTAGCTGAACTTTGGGTTGTCCCTTAAGTACAAAGCCCTTTTTACGACTCGAGGCGCAAACCCTAAATGAAACCCTTTAAAACCCTCTGCGTAAGCCATATATGTAATGCTGATTAGGAGAGAAGCCCAATGAACCAACCCCATAGTCGTATCTTGGAGAGCAAATGCCATTGGTGCAAGTCTATAGATAGCAAATAACAGCAACAAAAGTACACCACCGACGCCCCAAATATAACCGAAAGCCTTCATAGCCCTACCATATCAATTTATTAAGATCTCTAAGTATAAAACAGAATCGTTATGATGCGAAAAACAAGCTAAGAATTCCAGAATTGGAGTTTTAAAATCGAAAATGATAAGGAAGTGGGATATGATTCTTCGTATAACTATACTGAAAACGTCAGACCCATAGAGAATGACGGCATTGTAGGTAACTTAATGGCAACACAAATCGGAATAATAATGGACCCAATTGAGTCTATTAACTTTAAGAAAGATACGACTCTCGCTATTTTATTGGCAGCTCAACAAAGGAATTGCGAAATTTTTTATATGCTTCAATCGGATCTTTATTCTGATCAGGGAACTCCCTGGGCTTCAATGCGGGCTTTGTCAGTATATGACGACGAAAACGAGTGGTATAAATTAGGAGAAAAACATGAAAGAGAATTATCTGAGCTTGATGTAATCTTTATGAGAAAGGATCCGCCTTTTGATCTTGACTACATCTACTCGACTTACTTGCTTGAAGCAGCTCATCAATTAGGGACACTAGTGGTAAATAATCCTCAGAGTTTACGAGACTGTAATGAAAAATTTTACGCAACACAATTCCCCCAATGCTGCCCGCCAGTCCTTGTGGCGAGCGCTACCGAAAAACTCAAAGCCTTTCATCAAAAATATGAAGATGTAATATTTAAACCACTTGACGGGATGGGGGGTAGTTCAATCTTCAGGGTGAAGAGTGATGATACGAATTTAAGTGTCATATTAGAGACTCTTACAGAGGGTGGTAGACGGCAAACTATGGCTCAAAAGTACCTTCCCGAAATTGAGAATGGAGATAAACGAATATTGCTTATTGACGGATCGCCAATAGATCATTGTTTGGCCAGAGTCCCAGCAATCGGAGAGAGCAGAGGCAACCTTGCAGCAGGTGGTAATGGGGAAGTTCAAGAATTAAGTGATCGAGACAGATGGATTTGTGGTCAAATAGGCCCGGCCCTCAGTCAAAAAGGTCTTATCTTTGTTGGCATCGATGTGATTGGCGACTATTTAACGGAAATTAATGTCACGAGCCCTACCTGCGTGAAAGAAATAGACAAAGTTAGCAATTTAGATATCCCTGGAAAACTGATTGACTGCGTACTCGAGAAACTGTCCAAGCGTTAATTAAATTTTATTTCGAGGGAATTAATCCAATCGAAAATCTTTTTTATGAAGCTATCAAAACAGGAAANACATNGAGATCGATTTGGGTTCACCNCCTTCCTNTCGATATGTTTACACTCCATAATTCTTATAAGTATTGGACTAGAATTTCCTNCCAAGAAAGTGGGTGAACCGACAACGATAAGTCTGCCGCAAAAAAANCTGTATCAGCAATTTCCAATCTCGGGCGAAGTTCAAAGCCGAGCGGCTAAAAATTCCTGGGTCCAGATAGAAAACTTGCCGTCAAACAAGCAAGNAAAACCTATTCTAGAACTCATGATCGAAGACCTTCAAATAAGAATAGAAAGCCGAAGGAAAAACAACAGGCAACGGCCGCAGCGCCGCACTATTTCAACAGTATCTGCGCAGAAAGAGCAAGCTATCTATTTAGAAACTTGGCGTAAACGAATTGAGGAGGTAGGAAATCAGTTTTATCCAGAGGAAGCAAGAAAGGATAGAATTTTTGGTNATCTAAGGATATTAGTTGCCGTTCGTGCTGATGGTCAAGTAGAAGACGTTCGTATACTCGAGACCTCAGGCTCCAAAGTACTCGATGATGCTGCAGAGAGAATTGTTCTATTGGCCGCTCCATTTGATCCACTACCTGAAGAAATTAGCTTTGAAACTGATATACTCGAGATAATCCGGACTTGGCGTTTCCACGAAGGAACATCACTAGAAGCACTATAGATAAGTTAATTAATGTCAGAACAAATGAATACAAGCTCACTCGGANACCAATTCCTCATAGCAATGCCTCAACTAGACGGATCCTATTTTGCTGACTCAGTGACATATCTTTGGAAGCATAATAGAGACGGTGCGATCGGTATAGTTATAAATAAACCCCTTCAGTTAAGAGAAGTAGATATTCTTGACGAATTGGAAATAACGTACAAACTAGAAGAGAAGCAGAAGACTATTCAGCGCCAAGTTTTATCTGGAGGACCTGTTGAAAGAGACAAAGGCTTTATTATTCACGACTCTTTGGATGAATGGGAATCGTCGATTAGTGTTACACCAGAAATACAAATCTGTACCTCAAAAACTATTTTGCAAGACATAGTCAGAGGTAAAGGACCACAAAATTATGTGATTGCACTAGGATGTGCTGGCTGGGAAGCTGGACAGCTTGAACAGGAAATAATAGAAAATTCATGGCTTACGGTTCCCGCAAAACCTGATTTAATTTTCTCACAAAATCATTCCTCAAAATTAAGTGAAGCGGCAGGCATCTTGGGTGTGAATATTCGCCAGTTGCCTCAAGAAGCCGGACATTCATAATTACACCTTCGATTTCATTTTTATTATGACCACGAGAATCTTGCCTACTGACTGCTCTAGACCNGTGACCGCCTTATCTTTTGACTACGGCACCGAAAAAATAGGGATTGCCTTCGGGCAAAGTATCTCATCAACCACGAGNGCGGTAGCCATTATCAAAGCGAAGGANGGAGTACCAAATTGGGATATNGTCGCAAATCTTATAAAAATCTGGAAACCNGACTTCTTAATNGTGGGATTACCATATAATNTAGATGGCTCCGAAAGTAGAATCCTACAAAGAGCATCNAAGTTTGCAAACCGCCTCAATGGTCGGTTTAATATTCCTACTTTTGGGATTGATGAGAGACTTACATCTAAAGCCGCTAGGGACAAACTTAAGACCGAAAATAACAGAAAGTTATGTGATGCAGACTTAGATGACCTAGCCGCTCAGATTATTTTGGAAACTTGGTTTGATGAATACAACAAGAAAATTACCCAGCAGTAAAGCGAATAATACAATAGATAAATAGCCAAGTTAGCTGTCTGGAGATACTTCATTTGGTCCATCAAGCACAGCAACTAGATAGTGGTCAAGAAATGGAACTGATTGCATCCAGCATTTCAAAAATACATGAATTAGAGGCCAAATATGGTCGTCCTAAAAACTCTGTTTTGTTATTGGCGGTTAGCAAGAAGAAATCACCCGAACAAATCGTAAAAGCTTCAAGGTTGGGAATTTCCCACTTCGGGGAAAACTATCTGCAAGAAGCTATAGAGAAAATTAATAAACTACGAGAATTAAATCTTAAATGGCATTATATCGGGTCAGTACAGTCAAATAAAACACGGGAAATAGCGCAGAGTTTTGATTGGGTCCAAAGCTTAGATCGAGAAAAAATCGCCTTGAAATTGAATGAGCATCGAGGCAATAACTTGGACGCCTTAAATATTTGCGTACAAGTTAACCTCTCTGGCGAAAGGTCTAAATCTGGCGTATCGATAAACCAAACTGAAGAGCTTTGTAAACTTGTTGAAGAGTTACCAAATTTGAAGTTGAGAGGACTTATGGCAATACCAGCGCCACAGTCAGATTTTCAGCTTCAAAGAATAAAATTTCGAGAACTATCAAGAAAATTTAATGCCCTTAAAACTAATTATCCCAGCATCGACATTTTGTCTATGGGTATGAGTAATGATTTTGAGGCTGCTATAGCCGAAGGATCCACTATGGTTCGGCTTGGAACATTACTTTTTGGGGCCAGATTATAAATCTGATTATCCTGACAGAGCTTAATGAGATAGAATATATCAATGTAAGTTGGATTGTTTCGTCGTCAATAAAGAACCGGAGCTAGTTTGAAAGAAGCAGTGATTGGTTTTATAGGTGCTGGCAACATGGCCAGCAGCATTATCCGTGGCTTAATAGACGCCGGCAAGAAACCGAGTTCGATTTTTGTTACAGATATAGATGAAAGCAAACTAGAATTTCTTGCGGATGAGGCNGGCATAAAGACAGCGTCAACAAAGGAGATATGTAACTTTGCTGAAGTTCTAGTTCTAGCTGTAAAACCGCAGGTAATGAAGGTCGTTTGTCTAGAGATAGCAAATATTGGTGTAACTACTCAATTCATGATTTCGGTAGCAGCTGGAATTAGAACTGCTCAGCTCGAACATTGGTTAAACAAAAAAACAGCTATAGTTCGATGCATGCCAAATACGCCCGCCTTAATTGGTGAGGGAGCAACAGGTTTATTCGCAAATAACCTAGTGAATAAGTCCCAAAAGGAACTGGCGCAATCCATCATGGACGCAGTGGGGATAACTGTTTGGCTGAGCAATGAAGAAGATATTGACACTGTCACTGCATTGTCAGGTAGCGGACCGGCATACTTCTTTTTGCTAATGGAAGCTATGCAAGAAGTCGCTCAAGAACTGGGTTTAGAGCAAGAAGTAGCAGAGAGTCTTATCTGTCAAACAGCTATTGGCGCATCTCAACTCGCTCGAAAAACCGAAGATTCGACCGTCACCTTGCGAAAAAAAGTTACCTCTCCAGGGGGAACGACTGAAAGGGCAGTTGGCGAGTTTGAAGGCGGTAACTTAAGAGGGTTAGTGCGCAATGCTCTCATTGCAGCCAAAAACCGTTCGATTGAGCTATCGGAGGATTTATCCAATTAGTGAGAATTGACTATGGGACAAGCAGGAAATGCGATAGCACAAATATTTAACACGATTGCAGGTCTCTATCTACTATTCGTAGTCGCGAGGTTTCTTTTACAAGTAGCAAAAGCTGACTTCTATAACCCTATATCTCAAGCTGTATTTAAAGCAACAGATCCAATGGTTAAAATATTTAGAAACTTTATTCCAGGCTATAGAGGTATTGATTTTTCCAGCCTAATTCTTGCCTTCGTAGTTCAGTTTATTGCAATACCCGTAACAATTTTCCTTTATGGCGGCTCTATTCCATCAGTAAGTTTCATTATTACTTGGAGTTTTATCGGGGTAATAAATTTCATTGTCCTGTTCTATTACTATGCCCTCATAGCATCTATTGTTATGTCATTTATCATGATGTTTTCAGGCAATATGAACCCTCACCCGATACTTTTACTAGTTTGGCAAATAACAGAGCCAATAATGTCGCCTGTCAGACGAATAATCCCTCCTATGGGAGGGCTAGACTTTTCGCCAATATTCATCTTTCTGATTATTGGCTTGATTCGTAACTTCATTTATCAATCTTTCGGTGTGAACCAACAGATAGCATCAGTAGTAATAGGCCTTTAGAAAATTCTCCATACTTTAACGAGAGAATGCAATAGAGAATAAATTTCAACGCCATGAACGAGTCTTTAGTAAAAAATACTGTGGGTATTGTTAAGCCCCAAAAAATCCACTTCGACAGTCCTCTTAATTTGAGGAGCGGTAAGGTCTTACCTAATTTTGATTTGGTTTTTGAAACCTATGGCGAGCTTAACGCGAACCGATCGAATGCTATACTAGTGTGCCACGCCCTGAGCGGAGATCATCATGCCGCCGGATTGCACTCTTCAAAAGACAAAAAAGCCGGATGGTGGGACTCATGCATTGGGCCTGGAAAAGCAATAGATACAAATTTTTTCTTTGTAGTTTGTCCTAATAATCTAGGTGGTTGCGCAGGGAGTACAGGGCCCGCATCGATTAATCCTGANACAGACAAATACTTTGGNCCAGATTTTCCCGTTGTGACTGTAAGAGATTGGGTAAATAGTCAAGCAATGCTGGCNGATGAACTTAAAATCTCTAAATGGGCGGCAGTAATCGGTGGAAGTTTAGGAGGAATGCAAGTACTAAGATGGNCGATCAGTTACCCAGAGCGATTGCATAGCGCAATTTGTATTGCAGCCGCACCAAAACTTTCAGCCCAGAATATTGCTTTCAATGAAGTAGCGCGTCAGTCAATCACCAATGATCCGGATTTCTGCGAAGGCCACTACCTAGATAAGGGCACCTATCCAAAAAGAGGTCTAACCTTAGCTCGTATGGTCGGTCATATCACATATTTGTCAGATAGCGCGATGCGCGCAAAATTTGGTAAGACTGTTTCTGATTTTGAAAAAGAGGGAGATAATTTTGGGAGGGACTTACGAGCTGGCACATTAAGTTTTGGTTTTAACGTCGATTTTCAAGTCGAGAGTTATTTACACTATCANGGAGAGCGCTTTTCCAAGAACTTTGACGCAAATACATACCTGCTGATGACCAAAGCGCTTGACTACTTNGACCCCTCTTTTGATTTTAATGGTGATTTAAGCAAAGCTTTTTCTGCTTCTAAATGTAAATTCTTGCTCGTTTCATTTAGTACTGACTGGCGCTTCCCTCCAGAGCGTTCCAGAGAAATAGTGAACGCTTTGTTAAACACTCGGAAAGAAATTAGTTACTTAGAAATAGATGCAGATCAGGGTCACGATGCATTCTTAATGCCGATACCTAGATACACAAGAGCTTTACAGTCTTATTTGTATAGATTACATGACGAGATAAACAACAGTGCGNCCTGATCTAGAGATAATTCAAAGATGGATAGAGCCCGANAGCAGAGTTCTTGACTTAGGATGTGGTGATGGGGCGCTNCTTACACTTTTAAAGAAGAATAAAAGAGTAGAATCAATAGGCCTTGAAATAGATGCAACCAATATNGAACAGTGTATCAACAATGGCGTTAATGTTATTGAACAAAATCTGGATAAGGGTCTTTCAAATTTTGAAACTGACAGTTTTGACACTGTAGTGTTGACTCAAACGTTACAAGCTCTCAGTAACCCTGATAAACTAATCGATGAGATGCTGCGTATCGGAAAGAGAGGCATAGTAACTTTCCCTAATTTTGGGAACTGGAGAAGTCGAATTTATCTTGCGTCTAAAGGAAGAATGCCGATTTCAAAATTTATGCCCTATCAGTGGTATGACACTCCAAATATACATTTTTGCACGGTAAAAGATTTTGATGAACTTTGTTTCAATAAGAATATTGAAATATTAACGCGTATGGTGGTTGACTCAAAACATAGACGAGGCTGGGGAATTGGAATTTTTCCTAATTTATTAGGAGAAACCGCAATTTATCACCTGGCGCGCAGCAAGAATAGAAATAAATGAGCCGTATAGTCCTTGCCAGCAGCAATAAAGGTAAACTCGAAGAGTTTAGATCAATACTAAACTTGCCAGACACTGACTTGATAGCTCAATCTGAATTTGGCGTAATAGATGCCGAAGAGACTGGCTGTACTTTCGTAGAGAACGCACTGATCAAAGCCCGACACGCGAGTTCTGAAACGGGGTTGCCCAGCATTGCAGACGATTCTGGTATTGAAGTGGACGCTTTACATGGCGAGCCTGGTGTATTTTCGGCGCGATATGCTGGAGTTCAAGGTAGCGGCAGTGATTCTGCCAATAATTTAAAATTATTGGCCTCATTGAAGAAAGTACCGGAAAACAAGAGGTCTGCGAGATTCCACTGTGTAATAGTTTTTCTGAGGCATAAAAAAGATCCAACGCCTATAATATGCAGCGGCGCTTGGGAGGGGAGGATTCTAGCCAGGACATCAGGCATTAATGGTTTTGGATACGATCCTTTATTTTATGTTCCCTCTCAAAAATGTACCTCCGCAGAATTGGCCCCTAATATAAAAAATTCTTTAAGTCACCGAGGTCAAGCTCTGCGTAAGTTTATAACATGTTGGAACAACCTCCCTTAAGCCTTTATATACATATCCCATGGTGCATTAGAAAATGCCCTTACTGTGATTTTAATTCACATCAAGTTGAAGGAACCTTCGACGAAGGCAGGTATAAAGATAAACTCTATGATGACTTCTTGGTTGAGTTCAATAGGCTGTATGATAAGGATAGGGAGCTTCAGTCGATTTTCATTGGAGGAGGAACTCCAAGCTTATTCAATGGAGACTCTTTTCATTTTCTGTTAGCTAGTATTAAG
>PAWK01000022.1 GCA_002714195.1 Gammaproteobacteria bacterium
CATCGAGATCCACACATAGTGCGGGTGTATCGAGTTCCCACTTCGAAATGTCTTGCTGCATTTCTCCATCGACATAGAGTGCCTGCACTTCACCTGCACTGTATCCTCTAACGGAGGTTGGCAACCAAACCGCTGCTGCGCCCGTAGTTTGCAGAAAACGGCGCCTGGACATAGAAGAATAATGCATAATTGTCACCTTTTAAATTAGCTAACTTTAGACCTGTAGGGCCATATTTTATGAACAGAGCATACTCTTTTACGACAGCATTCTCCATAAAACTTATAGCCAATGCGTTATCTGGAATGCAAGTACTCAGGTATTACTACGCCTTGTTCTTCATAGTAACGACGTGCGCCAGGATGAAGGGGAAGGGATACTCCTGACAGAGCAGTATCGAGTGACATGGACTTAGTTGCGCGATGTATTTCTTGTAGGGTAGCTAAATTTTCCCAAAGCATTTTGGTCATGTCGTAAACAATAGTCTCTGGTACATCTTCTCTTACAATAAGGATATTAGGGCTTGCTACTGTATTTATGGTTTCTGCTTGAGTGGGATAGGTTTCTGGTGCTAGCTCGTAAGATTCCCATAATGGAAATTCATAGTTTAGGCTCTTAATTTCCTCGTCTGTGAAATCAAGGATCGTCATATCTTCCCCAAGGAGCGCATAAGCCCTTGTAATGGCTGTGACTGGAGGTCCCGCGGGAACATTCATGCCTACAATATTTCCATCTTGCAAGGCATTGGCAGAGGGACCATAACCCATGTAAGCCACGGAGAGTCTTTCCGACCAATTGATACCTAAAGCATCAAAAATGTAGAATCCTGTAAACTCAGCTCCGGAATTTCGCATACCTATTGAGTAGCGTTCTCCGTCCAGATTCTTGAGATCTTGGATAGTGCCGCTTGTCACTAATTCTGATTTTAAAACAAAGTGCTCAACATTCGGCCACATGGCGCTTACTGACCTTAAATTTGTCTGTGGATTAATTATCGGTCCAGAACCGTCATAGGCCCATGCTCCGAATATTCCAAGGATTAGAGCAAATTGAGCTTGATCATCTCGGAGAAGTTTTATATTTTCCATCGATCCAGCGGAGCTTATTGCTGTTAACGAGAAATCAATATTTTCGGCCGCCGAAACTAAGGTTGATAAGGCAACTCCGACAGGGTAAAAGGTTCCTCCGGTAGTGCCTGTAGATAAGACATAAGTTCGTTGCGAATCAGACTGCTCTTTGCAGCAGATGAGCGACAAGCAGATAATGGCTGAAAGGCTTATACGAGGCAAATTTAGTTCCAAATTTTTTACATAGTCTACATCGGGTATTGCCGAAGTTCTATGGTGCTTATGGGCACGAACCAGGCATTTGTGCGATCCAGTCTCGTATTATCTCAATTCCTTCCTGGTGAACAAGGGAGCGTCCCAATTCAGGCATCATTTCATCGGGTTGATCTGAAAGCATACGATATATCAAAATTGATTCTTCCGGTGAGCCAGGAACAATACTGTATTTCTTGTTTCCAGCGCCTCCTCCCGCTGCAACCGGAGTCTTACAAACGCCCATGTTAATCTTAAAATCATGGGAACCGTCTAGTAATAGTGCAGAGGTATCTGCCGCACCATCTTTGTTGTGACAGTGACCGCAGTGCATGTTTAGATAAGAAGTTGCGCGCTGCTCAGCGCTGGCGGTATCGTCTTGCCAGGAGTAGGCTGGCTCAATTTGAGGGATCGCATTCAACCAACCTCTTGAGACCAACTGTTCCATTTGGTTTTCTTGATCCTCAGCACTACCAACTTGCGCAGCTAATTGACTTGTTATCGCGCCTAATGGATGCATTTCACCATCAGGATGTTTAGTTACGTGACATGCAGAGCATTGATTTTGATTAGGGACAAAATAAGTAAATTCTGTACTCTGTTTTTCTCCGGAAAGGTCGATGTGCTTACTAGCTCCAGCAATTCTTAGAAAAGCTTCTGTTTGTTCGTCATTCCAAACATAGGGCAAAGCTTCCCAGCCTTTTTCTCTCTTTACCAATAAACGTGTTTCGACTAGCTGGTTCATTTTCAAATCTAAAGAAGATAAATTCATATCCGCTTCTTGCAAAAAACTTCCTTGCGAGTTTGTTGGATAGTAAAAGGTTTTGCTGAGTATCGTCCCAACCGGATAGATGAGTTCTTCTCCTTTAATATAAGCCTTTTCGTTATTTGGAATCGACAATGTTCTGAGCTTATGTGCGTAATCGGAAAATAGAGGATTATTCGGTGCATAAACCAGGCTGGCCGCAGTTGGCTCAAAACTTTTAGAGTCCAGATGAAATAGATTCCAATCTGACAGTCTTGTAGGGTTTTCAGAGGTGTGAAAGGATGGAGAGTGCTCTACGCAGGCCTTAAGCGCAATGACACATAGTAAACTCACGCAAAGACGTTGAATCTTCGTCGATTTCATTTTGCCTCAATACTCAAAGAAATCTGAGAAAGCTTTGGTAGGGCGCAATCGTGTGTTGCGATTTCAAAAGTTGGTGTCGAAAACTCGTTCGAAGCGTCGAGGTTAACGAACGTGATACCATCATTTCTCCGCATACATAAAATCTGATTCTGTTTGGAGTCTTGTCTCACTGTTCCATCCCACACAACGTGAGGAATGGATTGACCTGTCGCGGACTGAAGCGCTTTAAGGGGATCGGAGTCTGGCGATGAACCACCACCAATAAATTTATTTTGATGGATATGAATGAATTCAGGGAACGGATCATAATTTGGATCATCGAATGGCCTTTCAGTAATGTAATAACTAACGACTAAGATATTTGCGCTATTATTTTCGTTAAAAGTATTACCAAAAATTTCTATGTTGTCGTTCGCTAAAATCATAAGGCCAGTGCCAGAGGGAACAGTTCCAACTATGTTTCCGGCCGGCGCAAAGTTGCTTGTGTTGTTGGTGATAATTTCGTTGTCGAAGATACGCGTATTAGCCCCCCCCTGCACTGGAAGGTTCGGCAGATCAAACACCAATATGCCGCCTGTATTGTTGATTGCAATATTGTTATGAACGTCAGCAAAAGTTGAATTCTCTATTTCGATTCCTGCCACATTATGCTCAGCACGAGAATTCCGAACGATGATTTGCGAAGATTGTCCCACGTAGATTCCCGCATCGGATGCACCAATCGCAACAGCGCCATCGATGAGTATATTTTTAGACTGGACGGGATAGATCCCATAAGCTCCATTAGTCGTGGCTGGCCCGTTAGTCCATTCGGTCCTCACGTTCTTGATTACAACATTGGTGCTTTCATTAATTTTTAGAGCGTCACCAATGGTATCCTCGATTGCGAGATCTTGAATGGTGAAATCATTAGCACTAACCAACAACCCTTCTGCACCTTGCTGCTGATTCTTGAAAGATAGAATCGAAGAATTTATTCCCTCTCCTCTTATAGATACGCCGGGGACGTTAAGAGACAGGCTTCTAGTGAAGTTGTGGATTCCAGCGGGTATTTGGATGGTGTCGCCAGGCTTGGCTTCGATTAATTGCTGTTGAAGATTTTCTTCAAAACTAATTTGAGGAGCATCTGTTCGTTTTTGCTCACAAGACGCAACCAATACAAGCAGAGTCGTGGTAGTAATTACTCTGCAAAGAGAAATCCTCATAAATCTCACCCCCTTCTTTCTTGCTAAGGGCTAAATTACTTCCTTGCATCTACCTTTAGCCCCAAAAAATAACCGTAAAGAAAACTCTTTACGGTTATTAACGAAAATATTTTCTATGCTAGTCTGAGGAACGGGATTGTGGTCTTATCCTTAATCCAGAGTACTGCGCGTCAGTAACAGGATCCAACCACTCAACATTCCCCTCATAAATGGTTAACTGAAGAGCATCATGGTCAGGATGAGCTCCGTGCCAATGCTCTACATCAGCAGGAGTCCAATATGGTTCGCCTGGATAGAATTCTTCTATCGTTCTACCACGAATTTGATGAAGGCCAATACCTTCCTCAATCATTAAAAGTTGACCCCAAGTGTGCGTGTGCCAGGAGGAGCGAACTCCCGCTGGGAAAAGAATTCTTACGTTGCGCATATCTGGAGTTTGGCTGATCTCTGGTTGACCGCCCTGGAAGTTGCTAGACTGCGCTGAAATGACATCGGTCTGAGTGACAAGCACAACTAACCCTAGGAATGCAGCGGCACATACAGACGTTATAAACTCTATTCTTCTTTTCGGATTGTGGACCATTTATTACTCCAATATTTAATACAGAGGCAGGTTTAAAAACTTTCTGTCCACAATCAATAGCTCAATGGCACATTGATGTCAACTTGCAAAGCCAGTTTTGCATATTTTCGGTACATTCTCGCGCCATTGTCTGTATGCTATGATCTTTCACTGGTGTGCATAATGGGGCTTAAAAGGAAAGTGGAAAATTCTATTTATCGATTAAAATTTTTTCTTGTATCTAAGATTTTTTGCCTAATTTCAGCCTCCTTATTTCTTTCGCATTTGGCCACTGGCCAAGAATTGAATCCATTGGATGGTGATCCGCGGGCCGCTAGGGTGGGAGGTTCCATTTTTAGAGCTCAATGTGCAACTTGTCATGGTGCCGATGCAAAAGGTATTGACTCGATAGATGCTCCTGACCTGACCCTACTTTACACAGGCTCTGGAACATCGGATGAGTCTGTTTTCAACACAATTCGAGATGGGGTATCAGGAAGTATTATGCCAGCGCATACTTTTCCGGATACAGAAATCTGGATGTTAGTCTCATACCTTAGAAGCGTTGGTCTTTCTGGTATTTCCACTGAAGTTGATGGTGATCCGGTGCCAGGAGAATTACTTTTTATACAAAACTGTTCAACTTGTCATCGTAGAGGAGATCAAGGTGGCGCATTAGGTCCAAATTTGTCTCAGATAACTCAGGTCAGATCTCTCGAGGCACTTATTAACTCTGTGAGAAACCCAAGTGCTTCGATTGCCCGAGGTTACAAGCCGGTGTCCGTAACTACAGAGGATAATGAACAAGTCCAAGGGGTAATAAAACGAGAGGATGCGTTCTCAATACAGATTATGGATACAGATCAATACCTCAGAGGTTTTTCAAAAATATCCCTTAGAGAAATCAATTACGAGGAGCAATCTTGGATGCCAGTTTTTTCAGAGTCGGAGCTGACTAATCAGGACCTTAACAACATAATTAGTTTTCTACAATCTAGTTTGTAGTGTAAACATAATCGCGAGTAATCGAAGATGAACAACATAATTAAACATTCGAATTTAATCGTCTGCTCATTTCTGCTTTTTACTGTTGCGGCTTATGGTCAAGCCGGCAATGGTCCGAATTATGAAGACCTTTTAAACGGTTTTACAGATCCTAGCCGCTGGTTAACCTATTCAGGCGATTACAGCGGCAAGCGCCACAGCCCACTTGCGCAGATAACTCCAGATAACATTGAAGAGCTTCGCTCAATTTGGACTTTTCAATCCGGAACCACCACTCGAGGCAGAGGGTGGGAGGGAACTCCGTTATTAGATGATGGTGTTCTCTATGTGACTGGATCGAACAATTATGCTTGGGCATTGGATGCACGAACTGGCAGACCTTTTTGGGAGTATCGCCGGAATTTACCAGATGATTTGACCTACGGAGCAAGCGCACCGGTTAATCGAGGTTTTGGTATGTTGGGTAACCAACTGTTCATGGTCACTTTGGATGCCCACTTGATGTCCTTTGACAGAAGAACAGGTGAGGTTCTCTGGGAACGTGAGCTAGCAGATTATCAGATTGGATACTCAGCAACTTTGGCGCCTTTGATATTGGACAATAAAGTTATAGTAGGAATCTCGGGCGGAGAGTACCAAACAAGAGGGTTTATCGATGCCTTTGACCCAGTTTCAGGAGAGAGAATTTGGCGATTTAATACGATTCCTGGGCCGGGGGAACCTGGGAGCGAGACCTGGCCTGAAGATCCTAAGGTGCTCGCTCAAGGGGGTGGCGGTACGTGGATGAATGGATCCTTTGATCCGGACTTGAATTTGATTTATTGGGGAGTTGGTAACCCTAATCCCGACTACTACGATGAAAATAGGCCGGGTGATAACCTGTACACCGATTCTATTGTTGCTTTGGATGCTGATAGTGGAGAGCTTCGGTGGCACTATCAGTTCACACCGCATGATATCAATGATTGGGACTCGAATCACATGCCAGTGCTGGCAAACATTGAATGGCAGGGCGAACCAAGGAGGGTTGTAATGGTGGGCAATAGAAACGGATTTTTTTATGTTCTGGATAGAGTCACTGGAGAATTTTTGCTGGGTGAACCTTTTACGGCAACCACTTGGGCGAGAGAGATAGGTGAGGACGGCAGGCCGATTGTCGTGAATGATGGCAGTTTGGGTTGTTTGCCTGATCCTTGGGGCTCTACTAATTTTTATCCGCCAACGTTTTTCCCTGGTTTGGATCTATTTATACTGACTGCGCGGGAAACTTGCGCAACCTATGTGCCGGAGGAACCTGCTGATACGCGAGGCCAATCCAATTTTGGTGGCGCCGTATTTATTGACACGGAAGCTGGATATGGAGCACTGCGTGCGCTTGATGTGCACACGGGAAAGCTAGAGTGGGAATTTAGATATCCCTCACCGACCTTTGGAGGAGTAATGTCGACTGCTTCGGGTTTAGTGTTTGCCGGGGATCATGAAGGCAATTTTATGGCTTTCGACGCTGAGTCTGGGGAAAACCTNTGGCACTATCAGACTGGGTCTCGTATTTGGGGCGCTGCGGCGATTACCTATATGCTTGATGGGCTCCAGTATGTGATGATTCCATCAGGGACAACTCTTACTGCCTTTGCTCTCAGAAACCCAGAATAGGCCGGTTTTCTAGCGAGCTTTGTGACGTAAAATATACTCNAGATTAGTGGACAAACCGACGCTAGAATTTTATTCTTTTAAGCCTAAGCATTTTGNCTTTGATGAATGCAACTAATTGTTACCAGAAGGATNCTAAGCTCTTGATTTCAATTAGACTGTTCGTCTTGGTCCAATAGAAGTTTTCGTCGATTTNAGGTCGATATAATATAGAAAACCACAATGGGAGAAAACTGCAATGANTGCCAGAAAAATTCTCGCTCTGCTAGCTNTTCCAGCGTTAGCTNTTGCAACACAGGTTATCGCGCAATCTTACGATAGCAATCCATCCGCANAGAAAATGCACTATTACGATATTGCTGATTTTGAAATGCAAGGTTCTGATATCACCTATGCTGACCACATAGCGCCGATTTTGCAGCGAAGCTGTCTTCAGTGCCATAGACCTGGAGGGGGCGGCCCCATGTCCTTCTTGTCTTATGACGAAGTAAGGCCGTGGGCACCAGTTATTATGTACAGAACAGCAATTCGCGACCGGATGGGAGCTATGCCGCCTTGGTATATAGAAAAAGATATTGGTATCTCTGATGGTTTCGAAAGCGACTATTCACTGTCTGATCTAGATCTCGCGATGATACAGGCATGGGCGCAAAATGGAGCGCCTCGNGGGAATCCNGCAAATGAGCCNGCGCCGTTNGTGTTTACTGAGGGAGAGGATTGGACTTTAGGTGAACCTGATTTGGTGTTATCAGGTCCGGAAATGACTCGACCAGCTGTTGCACCGGACTGGTGGGGCGATATCGGTATAGTTCCAACTGGTTTAACAGAGGATCGATATGTCCAGTCGATTGAGGTTAAGGAAGTAAATGATATTCCAGATGATCTCGGCAGTAATACTGTCGGAGGTCGTTATATATGGCACCACATGACCTACAGTAGTGGTGTTTTAAGTGAGGATGGATCGTTTATCTTGCCTGAAACGCGAGTAGGTTGGCCGATTCATGAAGTTGGTCGAAATGCTGATAAGTTTCCGGACAGCGCTGGGCGATTGCTCCAGGCAAACTCTGCCTTACATCTTAATGCTGCGCATATGCATTCGAATGGACGGGAGACTAAAGGGCACCTAGAGTTTGGAATAAAATTCTTTCCTAAAGGCTATTTGCCTAAGTATACGGAACGCGGCCCAAGAACAGGCAACGGTGTAGATTTGGATGTCCTTCCTGGCCTACCTAACCAGGAACTTCGAAACTCAGTGGTGCTTCAGGAGCACACTAAAATTATGGCTTTTGAACCTCATCTCCACGCACCAGGAGTGCGAATGTGTCTGGAAGCTATTTTCGGTCACAACAAATTCACTCTGAATTGCGTTGGTTACGATCATAACTGGGTTAAGCAGTATATCTACAAGGAGGATAGCGCGCCGTTATTGCCTAAGGGAACAATTCTTCAAACGATAGCCTACATGGATACCTCGACTGATAACCCAAATTTAGCGGATTCTCGCAACTGGTCTGGAGGTGGTCGTCGGTCGGTGTCTAATATGTTTATCGATCTGGGTTATTCAGTCACGATGACAGAAGAGCAATTCCAGGAAGAGATGGCTGCTCGTCGGGAAGTCCTAGGTGACAGGAACAACTACGACGTCGGTTGTCCGCTCTGTTGGGCGCCTGTCCCAGAATATGATGAAGCCGGAGGGTCGGACTAACAATGCGAACACGGAGTAATTATAACTTTGTGGTCGCCATCCTTTTCTTGACGGTTACCGTTTTGGTTACCGCTCAGGAAAGGAGAATGATATTGTCCGGTGACATTCTTTCGCCAGCATATGAAGGTTGGTGGCCAAATGATGATGGAACTTTCAAGCTTTTCTTTGGTTATATGAATTCCAATTGGGAAGAAGAGTTTGATGTTGACATCGGGCAGCGTAATTACTTCAGCGTGGTTGAGCCCGGAGAGTTAGATGATATATCGGTAGATGGTTATGATTTTTCACAAGCTGATGAAGGTCAACCAACGCACTTCTATCCGCGCAGAAATCCATTCCTCTTTACTGTGGATGTGCCAGCTGATTTTGGTGAAAAAGAGTTAGTTTGGACCCTTCAGGGCAGGGCAAATTACACTGGAAGGGCTTACGGGACATTGAAACCNGATTATCGAATTGACCCTCAAGTGATTTCAACCGAGGTTGGTGGCGCCTTTGGTAGCTTAGATGATCGATTGAGAACAAATATACCTCCTGAGCTCACCCTTGAAGGAGAAGCGTTTAGGACTGTTCGCGTTGGAGAACCCTTAGACCTTTCAGTAACTGTTAAGGACCCGGATAACCTTCCGGCGAGGTCTCAAAGGCCAATCCCTAAAACGCCGGATCAGATTTACCGCCCGCCTCAGTCGATAGTTGTTTCTTCTGGGCCAGGTGAAAGGTTTTCCTGGACCGTTTATAGAGGGCCAGCGAATAGAGCTTCTTTTGAACCTACCCAGATGAAAACATATATGGATTCTCGGGTATACGCTAACTCGCCTTGGTCCCCACCATTCACGATACCTTTCCCTCCAGAGGATAATAAATGGACATCACAGGTGACGTTTGACACACCTGGAGAATACGTTTTGCGAGGAGTCGCAAGCGATGGTTCGATGTTTACNTATCAAAATATAACGGTGACTGTTACTCGATAAATGCTCAAAAAAGAGAAAGCACTTAAACATTTGGTTTAAGTGCTTTTTTTTGCCGAAATTTTTAATCCGCATGGCAAAGAGCAGGTAGCTAGGCTATTCTAGAGAATGATAATAATAATGGTGTCNTGATAATGAGAGTCTTGAGGACNANCTTCTTACCTGGGATGGTGTTTAAGTACAGAATTTTGCTCTGCAAAATAGTGGTCTTTAATTTCTGCATTATACAAACATTATTCCTCCAAGAGTTGTCAGCAGCAGACGGTATTCAATTTCCAAAAACTATAGCTTGGTCGGCATATCCAACGGGAACCGGTGGGTACAGTCAAGCGGTAGCAATTGGGAATATTTTGCAGCGTCAATATAGTGTTAACCTGCGGGTCATTCCTGGTCGAAACGACGTGTCTCGACTCGCGACATTGAGAGCCGGAAGAGTTCATTTCTCTGCTGGTGGCTCTGAGTCTGTCTATGCGCAAGAGGGTATCCTGAATTTCGCATCAAAAATTTGGGGCCCTCAACCCATACGAGCTTTAATGTCCAATTTTTCAGATAGTTGCTCATTCACTTTTGCAATGGCGTCAGATGCCGGGGTCCAAAATATATCTGATATTAGTGGTAAGAGGGTAACTTGGGTGCAGGGCGCGCCGTCTTTGAATAATGCAACAGCCGCGCTTTTATCGTACGCTAATCTAACTTGGGATGATGTAGTGCCTGTTGAAGTTGGAGGTTATAACGCCTCAATTGATGCGGTACTAAATAATCGTGCTGATATGGCTGGGGGTGCCTGCAATTCGCCACCGTTTNTGAGAATTGAAGCCTCACCGAGGGGACTGACTTTTGCACAGTTTTCCCATTCGAATTTGGAAGCGGTACAGCGCGTGCGAGAGCGTCTTCCTTGGTATGTGCCGCACGTAGCTTTTGAGGGGCCGACTATTCCAAAAGNAGGTATTGAGGTATTTACATCGGCCTATCCTTTNTTGGTTGGTCTTGAAAGTTCGAACGAAGCAATGGTCTACAGCATGGTTAAGATTATGCATACGCATTTTGAAGAGTATAAAAACAACGCGCCGGGCGCAGGTGGTTGGACTTTAGATAGGCAGAAGTTTGAGCAGGCATTTGTTCCCTTTCATGAGGGCGCTATTCGATATTATAAAGAGATTGGAGCATGGACCGAAGAGGCAGAGGAGAATAACCAAAAGAATCTGTATCGGCAGTCAATCCTGAGAGAAGCTTGGGATCAGTTCTTACCTTCAGCGCCCGNGGGTTATCAGGAATTTGAAGTAGCGTGGACTAAGTTCAGAGAGCAGGCGCTCGCCAGAGTAAAACTCATTACCTTGGGCCAAGGACTCTAAGATTCCGCCTTATGACCGAACCAGATATTGAAGTTACTAAAGAATCGGCAGATCTCTCTTCTGATTCATTGAGAGAGCCTCGACAAACTCGCTACCGAGAAATTCCAAAAAACTGGCGGTTTGTCATGACGATAATGACTGCTCTCTCAATATTTCTTGCGATAAATCAAATTTTTAATCTCGGATTATTTATCGGCTATGTGATGCTCGATAGTCGATATATGTATTTAATTACTGGGATCATGTTGTGCATGGTTTTTATTACATTCCCTGCGAATAAAAAAAGCCTTGATCATATTCCTTGGTACGACTCAGCCATCATGTTTACGATAGCTGTGATNTTCTCTTACTTCGCTTTCAATGCAGAAAGAATAGTATTGGAGGCATGGGAATATGCTGCTCCTGATATTGGAGTTTTCCTTGCGCTCATTACCTGGGTAATCGTTTTNGAAGCTGGTCGAAGAGCCGGCGGTTGGCCCGTCTTTTCTATAGTTTTGATATTCTCTTTGTATCCAACATTTGCAGCCTCATTGCCTAATGTTATNGCAGCTTTATCAATTCCNATTGGTGAAGTAGCTATCTTTCATGTTTTGGGTGAAGAGAGTTTGTTTGGTATTCCAATGCGGGTGTTCGTGCAACTCGTCTTTGGGTTTTTGATCTTTGGTGTGTCGCTACAATTCACTGGTGGCGGTCCATTCTTTATTAATTTAGCTTTTGCCTTATTGGGGCACTTGCGCGGAGGTCCAGCAAAGGTTTCAATTTTTTCCAGCGGGTTGATGGGATCAATGAGTGGCGGCCCAATAAGTAACGTTCTTACTACCGGCCCACTGTCGATACCTGCCATGCGGCGTATTGGATTTACTAAGGAATATGCCTCAGGAGTAGAAGCATGTGCATCGACTGGTGGTGTTTTTATGCCGCCTATTATGGGCGCGACGGCTTTCGTCATGGCTAGTTTTTTAAATATAAGTTATGTCTCGGTAGCCATTGCTGCAATAGTTCCATCAGTGCTTTATTTTTTTGGTCTTTTTATGCAAATTGACGCTTATTCCGCGAAGAACGAATTGAAAGGTTTGCCGAAAGAAGAGCTCCCTAGTTTGGCTAAAGTTTTTAAGGAAGGCTGGTACTTTATAGCCGTATTTGCCTCATTAATTTGGATGTTGGTCTATTTGCAGAGAGAAGCAGTTGCACCTTTTTACGCGACAGCTTTGTTATTGATAATAAATCAATTTACAAATCATAGGCTCTCTTTAGATAAGCTTATGCGACTGATTTCTCAAATGGGTAGATTGCTTGCTGAATTGGCTGGAATTCTCGCTGCCATTGGCTTGATTATTGGTGGGCTAGCTGTNACCGGTATCGCGGGAACAATAGCGAATGATCTAGTATATTTGGCGGGCGAAAATGTGATCGTCTTGCTAATTATGGGCGCCTTAACAAGTTTTATTCTTGGGATTGGTATGACTGTAACGGCGGCTTANATTTTTCTTGCTATTGTCCTAGTGCCAGCTCTTACAAATTCAGGAATTGATCCATTGGCTAGCCATATGTTTGTCATGTACTGGGGTATGCTAAGTTTTATCACCCCTCCTGTTGCTTTGGCTGCTTTTGCGGCGGCGTCCGTTGCTAATGTTGCACCAATGAGAGCCGGCTTTGAAGCGATGCGGCTTGGTGCAATCATTTATTTTGTTCCATTCTTTTTTGTATTTAATCCTGCNCTCTTACTTCAAGGCTCAGCAATTGAAAATGTTCAAGCTTTTACAACCGCAATTTTAGGAGTCGCTATAGTATCAGGAGCATTACAGGGTTATTTACTTGGCGTGGGAAANCTTGGCTCCGGTACAAAAGGATTTTTAGTAAAGACCTTAATTGGCTTGTCAGGTTTAATTTTAGCTTTACCTGCTGGAGGGCTTTTTGGATTCAGTCAGATATCATTACTTCTCACGGCAGCAGCATTTCTTGCGTTAGGAATTGTTATTCGAATATTTTTGGGAAAGTCCGATTTAAGGAATTAATCTCAGGGGATCATATGTAATGTTGAACGTAACGAAAAGCTTTAAAAAGCTCGTAGCTGAGGCNGAAGCTCAGGTGAAGTCTCTAACACCTGCCGAGGTAGAAATGAAGTCAAAACANAATGGTGTAACCTTAATTGACTTGCGGGATATTCGGGAGTTGAAAAGAGATGGCACAATTGCAGATTCCATTCATATCCCAAGAGGGATGTTGGAATTTTGGGTAGATCCAGAAAGTCCGTACTATAAAAGTGAGCTTAATGACACCGAGGAAGTCATCCTTTTCTGTAACGGAGGATGGCGNTCTGCCTTAGCTGCAGCCTCCCTGAAAGCAATGGGNGTTGAGAGTGTAAGTCACATGAGCGGGGGGTTTGGTCAATGGAAAAAGGAAATTGGCCGGATTGTCCCGGCATCTTCGTCAAAGTGACAATTAAGTCTTATCATAAGAAGCATGAGAGCTGAACGCTACTTAGTGTTATGGGGAACNATTAAATGGAATATAGATATATCGGTAAAAGCGGGTTAAGAGTTTCACCAATTTGTATGGGAACGATGGGGTTCGGCACTTGGAGCGACAAGTCTGAGGCTTTCCGCATTTTAGATGCATCTTATGAGCGCGGGATAAACTTTTTTGATACAGCAGAGGTTTATCCTGTGCCTCCAACTGCCGACCTAGCCGGTCTTACTGAAGAAATATTTGGAGAATGGGTGCAAACTAAGCCGAGAGATTCATTAATAATCGCTACTAAAGTTGCGGGAGCGGCGTCTGGGTGGTTTGTTCCTCCAATTAGATATGGCCTCACCGCGATTGACAGATACCATATTGAAAGCGCTATCGAGGGAAGTCTAAAACGGTTAAATGTTGAATATGTTGATCTTTATCAAATTCATTGGCCAGACAGTATTGTGCCAATAGACGAATCAATGGAAGCACTTGACCGTTTGGTGGAGTCAGGAAAGGTCCGTTATCTTGGTACTTCAAATGAAAGCGCATACGGCTTAACGAAAGCTAATATGGTAGCAAAGTATGAGGGGCTGGCACGATTTCAATCGATTCAGAATAATTTCTCATTATTGAACAGGCGCTTTTTTGATGAGTTAGCGAATGTTTGTCGCCAAGAAAATGTCTCGTTACTTCCCTACTCGCCGATAGGTGGAGGTGTATTGAGTGGTAAATACCAGCACGGTGAAATGCCTGACAACACCCGCTTTGGAGATTACATAAAAGGTGGTGATTCTCGGCAAAAGTTAATGGCTCAACGATTTGTGAATGAAGAAACACTCTCTTCGACCGAAAAATATCTGGAAATAGCGAAAAAAGCCGACTTAAATCCGGTCACTATGGCTACTGCTTGGAGTATGCATTGGGACTTTGTGGCCTCGACTATTGTCGGCGTTCGAAATGTTAATCAACTAGATGAAATTTTCTCGGCGTTTGAAGTTAGACTCACTGATGAAATTTTGAAGGAATGTGATGAGGTTCATCAGCAGCACAAATATCCAATGGGTTAGCGGGCTGATACTCTCTTTCTTCAGCTTCTTTGCTAATAGTCAGGATATCCATATTTCACATTGCTTTTCAGCATGTCCGCGTGGTGACGTTGAGAATAAGATTGTTGTTAGACATCTTTATGCCTCCGAGATAAACCGTTTCAGTGGTATCGCGGATTGGGTTGCTTATCGCATTCTACCGGAAACCATAGGGGTTGCGTCACTGTTACCTAGATATTGGAAGAGAGATGGGCTTTTACCTGACAATGATCTGCTTGAGATTGGGTCTAACGTTTTAGCCATAGAGCAGCCAGACTTGCGAGATGCTCAGGATAGGGATTACCGAGTCAATGAATTTGTATTGAACTCTGATGATAGAGGTAGACTCACTCCAATGACAAGTTTTGCAGGTACTCCATATTGGGATGATCTAAACTACTTAAGCAATATGGCACCGCTTCCTAGTGATTTGCGTTTGGGAGCTTGGTCACGTCTTGATCAAGCAATCAATGAACTTTCGTTGAGCGATGGCCCTATTTATGTAGTGAGTGGCCCAATATACAGATCTGAGNTATATGATTCAGGAAAGCATTTCGAAGAGGCTCCTGAGCGCTATTTCAAAATTGCTGCCACAACGCAAGCTTATGCAGCATTTGCTTTTGAGGCTGAATTACCCATTAATGCCGATTATTGTTCACAATTAGAAACTATCGATGAGATCCAAGAGTTGATTGATGTAAGTATATTCCCCGATTTGGAATCTNTGTTGNTGCCAGATTTGTTTGCTTCTTTGGGATGTAAGCAAGAGTATGAGAACTTCGAAAATAGGANTGAGTAATGTCGTATATATTNCCCCCAGGACCCGTCAGCGCTGTTCCAGTAGAAGGAAGCGAGCTTCTGTATGCAGTAAATCGAATCTACTGTGTAGGTCAGAACTATAGCGATCATGTTCGCGAAATGGGAGGCAATCCCAAGAAGGACCCGCCTGTCTTTTTCAGCAAACCTGCCAATGCAATCGTAGTCGATAATTCAAATGTGAACTACCCTCCAGCGACTAAAAATCTTCACTATGAAGTAGAACTTGTGGTAGCCCTATCTGCAGGTGGTTTAAGAATTTCTGAACCGTCTGCTCTGAAATGTGTATTTGGTTATGCGGTTGGAATCGACTTCACATGTCGTGATTTACAGCAAGCTGCCAAAGAGACTGGAAGGCCTTGGGACACAGCTAAGGGGTTTGACCAATCGGCTCCAATTTCCTGTATAAAACCATTTCCGGCAAATAAAGAACTAGGCGACGCTAAGATTACCTTATCGCTCAACAATGAAATCCGGCAGGACGCGAAATTGACCGACATGATTTGGTCTGTAAGCGAAATCATAAGCGTTCTTTCAAACTACTATGAGCTTAAAGCTGGCGACTTAATTTTCACTGGGACGCCATCTGGTGTGTCATCGGTCGTTCCTGGAGATCACATCTCTGCNGAAATTATTGGGGTTGGTGAATTAGAATTTGACGTAATTGAAATCTAAGNAGCCAGGACATTTTACCCAAATTGATTGGGAGCTAGCAGCACTTGTATTTTTGCTGTTTTCAACTAGCTTTAAGAGCTAGATCCACCGAAAACTAGAATTCGTCNAATTCCATGGAGATTCTCTTTGAATCTAGTCGCTCTTCAATTCTTCGGCGTAGATCNGTGAGTCTCGATTTTCGAGGTTTTTCCATAACTCCTNCGTCCCTTGTCTCATCCTCAGGNGTAATAGAAGCTCCAAATAGTTCCTGACTAGTTTCCACAGCTGCATCCCATTTATGNTCTTTCATAACCAACCCCCTGGACTTGATAAGAACTAAAAAATGTTGAGCAACATGCGAACNCGCATGTATATATTATTTATCGTGAGTNACTTGAAAAATCTTCAATCAAATGCGAAAAAATTTTAGATTTCCTATGTATATACCCAATAAGGGAGTGGATGAAGCTTTCGAAAGAATGCGCTTATGATTATTCAGTCTTTCTATTGAACTTTATCGAATCCCTTAGTTCTTTCTTGGCAATTTTACCTGAGGCAATTCGCGGTAGGTGGTCATACTGGAACTGATAATCGAGAGGTATCTTGAATGTGGCAATTCTGGGCTTGAGGAATCGAATCATCTCTTCGGAGGTGAGTCTTGAATCAGTTTTTACCATCACCACAGCATAAGGTACCTCGCCCAGCCTTTCATCAGGGACGCCGAAGACAGAGACCTCGCTTACAGCTGGGTGTTCGGAAATAGCATATTCTACCTCGGCGCAGCCGATATTCTCTCCACCTCGAATCACTATATCCTTGGCGCGGTCCATGATCACCAAGAACCCCAGTTCGTCTTGTAGTCCGATATCGCCTGTAAAAAACCAACCATCTTTCAGGACTTCGGCCGTCTCCTTGGG